>DASZQC010000250.1:0-19228 GCA_035549815.1 Dongiaceae bacterium | reverse complement strand
AAATCCTGCCCGGCATGGATGCCGCGCCGGCGCAGCGCCAGGCAGATGCCGAAGGCCACGATATCGTTGAAGCAGAGCGCCGCCGTCGGCGGCTCGCGATGGGCCAGCGCCATGTCCAGCGCCGCGACGCCGCCGTCGCGCGTCGGCGCGGTGGCGATATTGAGCGCCCGTTCGGCATCCAGCCCGGCATCGGCCAGCGCCGCCTTGAACCCCTCCAGCCGCTCGTTGCGCACGACCGAATCCGGATAGCCGCCCAGGAAGGCGATGCGCCGATGGCCCAGGCTCAACAGCCGCTCCACCGCCAGCCGCGCGCCGCGGCGATTGTCGGGCACCACCGTCGAGACGCGGCCGCCGGGCAGCCGCCGCATCGCCAGCACCACCGGGATGCCGCCGGCCTGCAGCGCATCGAACGCATCGACCGGTGTGCCGCGCGCGGGCGAGATGATGAGGCCCGCCACGCCCTGCTCCCGCATCAGCTTGATGACCTCGGCCTGGCGCACCGGGTTCTCCGCCGTATTGGCGATGAAGGGCACGTAACCGGCGGATTGGAAGCTGCGCTCGATCCCGACCGCCAGCTCGGCGAAGAACGGGTTGGTCAAATCGTTGATGACCATGCCGACGATGTTGGAGCGCGCGCGCCGCAGATTGGCCGCGCCCCGATTATAGACGTAGCCCAGCTCGCGGATCGCGGTGTTGACCTTGTCGCGCGTCTCCGGATGCACGGCATCGCTGCCCTTCAGCACCAGCGACACGGTGGATTTCGAGACCCCCGCCGCCGCGGCAATCTCGATGATCGTCACCTTGTCCTTGCTGGACCCGCTTGGCACGTGCGTCCGCCTCCTGTTATTGGAACGTTCTAGTTCTCGGATGATGCTATGTCAAGTTTCCGCTTTATCAGGCCCACTATTAACATTTTTGACGTCGGAAAATGGCCTTGAAAAATTGGAACGATCTAAATATGACTTTGGGGAAGACGAGATCAGGGACCCTGATGCCGACGCTGCCCCTCCCCAACGCGACCGGACGCCTGGAGCCCTATCGCCTTTCCGGAAAGGCCATTGCCGCCGCGGCACCGGGAACTCCCTGGCCGCGCATCGCCTATGCCGCTGCCCATGTCGTGGCCGATCCGCTCGCCTCCGTCGATCCCTGGGGCAAGGCCGCCGTCGATTGGGAGGCGACCATGGAATATCGCCGGCACCTTTGGAGCCTGGGATTCCGCATCGCCGAGGCGATGGACACGTCGCAGCGTGGCATGGGCTTCGATTGGACCAACGCGCAAGAGCTGATCCGCCGGTCGTTGGCCGAGGCGCGTGCGATTCCGGGCGCCGACCTCGCGAGCGGCGCCGGCACCGACCATCTCGCCTCGGGCAGCGCCAGGACGTTGCAAGACGTCACCGCCGCCTATCTGCAGCAGGTCTCGTTCGTCGAAGGTTCAGGTGGCCGCGTGATCCTGATGGCGAGCCGCGAGCTGGCACGCATTGCCCGCGGACCCGACGATTACCTGCGTGTCTATGGCGAGATCCTGCGCCAATGCGCGCGGCCGGTGATCCTGCATTGGCTGGGCGAGATGTTCGATCCGGCGCTGGCCGGCTATTGGGGCTCGCGCGACGATGCGAAGGCCGCGGAAACCGTGCTGCAATTGATCAACGCGCATGCCGCGAAGGTCGAGGGCATCAAGATCTCCCTGCTCGATGCCGGCAAGGAGATCGCCTTCCGCCGCCGCCTGCCCCAAGGCGTGCTGATGTTCACCGGCGATGACTTCAACTACCCGGAACTGATCGCCGGCGACGCGCACGGTTCTTCGCATGCACTGCTCGGCATCTTCGACGCCATCGCTCCGGCGGCGGCAGCCGCCCTATCGGCGCTCGGCCGCGCAGACATGCAGGCCTATCGCGACGCCTTCGAGCCGACGGTGCCGCTCTCGCGCCGGATCTTCGAAGCGCCGACGCAGTATTACAAGGCCGGCATCGTCTTCCTGGCTTGGCTGAACGGCTTCCAGTCGCATTTCACCATGCTGGGCGGCATGCAATCGGCGCGCGGCCTGTTGCACTACGCCGATATCTTCCGCCTTGCCGACCGGGCCGGCCTGCTGCGCGATGCCGATCTTGCCACCCGACGAATGGCGGGCCTGATGCAGGTTCACGGCGTCCCTTGACCGGCGGACCAATTGTTAGATTTTTCCCTCAGTACTGTTGTTGATCCCCGGAAATTCTCCGAATTTGACGCGGTTTACGCCAAAACTCTGACATTTCCGCAGGTGTCTCCACACACGGTTACGCCCCGTTAACTATCAAGGCGCAAAATCCGGCGGACCAGAATCTGTCTCCTTTTATGCGCGAAAGGAAAACGTCGCTATGGGCGTCCGCTTCACTATTGGCCGTGCTGTCGCCTTGTTCGGCATCGTCGTCACCGCCGGATGCATCGCAATCCTGCTCGCCAATATGACCGCCATCAGCCAGCTCAAGGTCGGTGGCCCGATCTATCGCAACATCGTCCTCGGCAAGGACATGATCGCGGACATCCTGCCGCCGCCGGAATATGTGATCGAGGCCTACCTCGAGGCGACGCTGACCCTGAACGATCCGGCGAGCGTGGGCGCACGCAAAGAGCGCCTGGCGCAACTGCGCAAGGACTACGATCTGCGCCACGATTACTGGACCGCCGAGGATTTCGAGCCGGCGATCAAGAACATGCTGATCGAGAATTCGCACGTCGAGGTGATGAAATTCTGGAAGGCCGTCGAGGAGGACTTCCTGCCGGCGGTCGAGCGCGGCGACATGGAAGCGGCGCACAAGGCCTATGCCGATCTTGCCGCCGCCTATACCGCGCACCGCGCGGTCGTGGACAAGATCGTCGCCGACACCACGCAGTTCAACATCGCGGCGGAAAAGACCGCCGCCAGCAGCGAAACCTTCTTTACCATCACCGTCTGGACCGTGGGCGGCGTGGTGCTGGCCCTGATCATCGGCGGCGTCATTGCCATCGGCCTGGGCGTGACGCGCCCGGTCACCCGCATGACCGCGGTGATGAAGGAGCTGGCGAGCGGCCATCTCGACATCCAGATCCCGTCCGCCGGCCGCAAGGACGAGATCGGCTCCATGGCTCAGGCGGTCGACGTGTTCCGCCGCAACGCCGTCGAAGCCGAGCGCATGCGTCTGCAGCAGGAAGCGGATCGCCGCCGGTCCGAAGCCGAGAAGCAGGAAGCGCTCGAGGCCATGGCGGAGACCGTGGAGCGTGAAACCCGCAAGGCGGTGGACGCGGTTTCGCAACTGACGCAGCAGATGTCCGCCAATGCCGATCACATGGCGAGCTCCGCCGCGGCGGTCAGCGACAACAGCCAGACCGTGGCGACCGCCTCCGAGAATGCGCTGAGCAATGCACAGACTGTGGCCGCCGCGTCCGAGCAGCTCACTGCCTCGATCCGCGAGATTTCCGGCCAGGTCAATTCGGCCCGCACCATCACACTCGACGCGGTCAAGGCCTCGACCGACGCCGAAGGAACGATTTCCAAGCTGTCGGAGGCCGTGCGCAGCATCGGCGCGGTCACCCAGCTCATCAGCGACATCGCGAGCCAGACCAATCTGCTGGCGCTCAACGCGACCATCGAGGCGGCGCGCGCCGGTGAGGCGGGCAAGGGCTTCGCCGTCGTCGCCAACGAGGTAAAGTCGCTGGCCAACCAGACGGCGACGGCGACCGGCGACATCACCCAGCAGATCACCGCGATCCAGTCGGCGACCGATCTGGCCGTCAATGCGGTGCGCACCATCACCCAATCGATCCGCAACGTCGAAGGCGTGTCATCGGCCATCGCCGCCGCCATCGAGCAGCAGAGCGCGACCACCACCGAGATCGCCCGCAACATCGTGCAAACCTCGCAGGCGGCGGAAGAAGTCGCCCAGCGCATCGCCAGTGTCTCCAGCGAAGCCGGCGCCACCGGTTCCCGCGCCGACGACGTGCGCAAGCTATCCGCCGATGTGGCGAGCGGCGTCACCGAGTTGCGCGAGACGCTGGTCCGCGTCGTCCGCACTTCGACCAACGAGGTGGATCGCCGCCAGTCGCAGCGTTACCTCATCGAAAAGCCGGTGCGACTGACGTTCGCCGGCAAGAACCTGGAAGTGGCGCTGATGAACTGCTCCGGCGGCGGCGCCTTGATCGCCGAAGTCATCGAAGGGCTCGGGACCGGCCAGCGTCTGGAGCTCGCCATTCCCGGCATCGACATGCCCCTGCCCGGCACCGTGCGCCAGGTCGGCGGCGACCGCACGCATGTGAAGTTCGATTTGCACGAAGATGCCGCCCGCAAGCTGGATGCGCAGCTCAGGAAGATCGGCGTGCCGGAGACTCCGATCGCAAGGGGCGCCTAGAGCGGCAACTCGGTCACGCCGGCGTCTTGCCGCGATCCGGCAGGGCGACCACATTGTCCGCCGCACCCGCCAACTGATCCCTGCCCCGCATCGGCCCGCTGGAATTGGCCGGCTGCAGCAGCGTCGGCAGGCGGTGCCGCTCGACCCGCGAATCCGGCTCCCGCGCGCGCAGCACGGTGCGCACCGCAATATCGGCAATGGCGGCAATCGGCTGCGCCACCGTGGTCAGGCGCGGCGTCACCAGTTTCGCCAGGCTGATCGCGTCGAAGCCGACGATCGAGACATCGCCCGGCACCTTGAGATCAAGGTCGGCCGCCGCGCGCAGCGCGCCGATCGCCTGCTGGTCGGAACTGGCGAAGATCGCCGTCGGCCGGTCGGCGCGGGCCAGCAGCTTCAACGCCGCCTCATAGCCGCAATCATAATCAAAGCGCGCCGTGACGGTGTCGGCGGCCAGGTCGAGGCCGTCCTGCTCATAGATCGGCGCCGCCACGGTGCGATAGCCTTCGTACCGCTCGCGCGCGACGTTGAGATGACGAGGCCCGGCGATGCAACCGATCCGCCGGTGGCCCAGCGACACCAGATGCTGCACGGCGGCGATCGCCCCGCCGCGATGGTCGCACTGCACCACCGAATAGCCGCGCAGAGGCCGGTCCACCAGGACGATCGGCACCTTGATGTCGCGCGGCAAGGTCTTGGTTTCCTCGCACGGCACGATCAGCAGACCGTCCACCTGGCGGCCAGTCAGCGCCTTGATGTAATCAGCCTCGGCCTTCGGGTTGTCGTTGGAGTTGGCCAGCATCACCGTGTAGTTGATGCCCGCCGCAACCTGCTCGACATGTTTGGCGAGCTCGCCGAAGAAGGGATTGGTCACATCAGGCAGGATCAGACCGATGGAATGCGTGCGACTGCTGCGCAGAGCGCGCGCCAGCACGTTCGGCTGGTAGTCGAGCTCGGCTGCCGCGGCCAGGACCCGGTCGCGCAATTGCGGCGTCACCGCCGGATTGCCGTTCATCACGCGGGATGCGGTGCCCAGCGAAACACCCGCCAACCGCGCCACGTCGCCGATGGATGCCATGATGCGCTCCCCAAAATACGCGCCAAGCCTAGCGATACCGGGCGGTCTTGTCATCCCGCCGGAAGCGTCCCGTCAGCCGGGCGGCAGTGCTTGATCCGGGACTTGGCCCGTCGGCCAGTCTGCGGCCATTCCCAGGATTGTCAGGAGGATACCGACCGCACTGATCAGCGCCATGGCGATCAAAAGCTTGTTGCGATAGTCGGCGCCGCCGATCGCGATGGCGATGCCGCCCTTCACGATCGTGTTGGTGATGGCGGCGATGACGATGGCCGTGCTGGCGACCACGAGCGACCCGCTGCGCGCATATTCGCTCATGGACAGGGTGATGGCGTCGACATCGGTGGAGCCAGCGATGGCCGCCACCAGATAAAGGCCCCGACCCTCGCCGAACTCGCTTACGATCTTCACCACCAGCAAGATCACGGCATAGAGCAGGCCGAACTTCACCGCCTGGGTCAGGCTGAACGGCGTGCTGATGGTCAGGTTGGCGCCGCCGCCCGTGCCCCCGGTCTTGGACCGGTGGCGCAGATGTAGGAAAACGACGATGGCCAAGGTCGCCACGGTCATGCCGATCATGGGCGGCGCCAGATGCCACACCAGAGCCGGCGTGACGGCGAACGACACCACCAGGACGCGGACGAACATGATCCCCCACGCGAGCAGTGTGCCGGAAACGAAGGGCTGTGCGCTGGCTGAACTTCCCAGGTCCCGGCTCTGGCGCGAGAAGGCCAAGGTGGTCGCCGTCGACGACACCATGCCGCCGGTGATGCCGGTGATCAACGCCCCGCGCCCCGGCCCAAGCCAGCGCGTGGCGACATAGCCGACCATCGACAGAGCAGAAATCAAGACGACGAACAGCCAGAGCTGGCGTGGGTTCAGTGCGCCCCATGGATCGAGCGTTTCGTTGGGCAGCAGCGGTAGGACGATGAAGCTGGCGATCAGCAGCCGCAGGCCGGCGAAGATGTCGTCCCAGCCGAGCTTATCGATGAGCCCGTGCAACGGCTGCTTGTAAGCCAGGACCGCGGCCGTCACGATACCAAGGCCGACCGACAGCTCCGGATGCCCGAGCGTCGCGAACCCGCCCAGCAAAGTGACCGCCACCGCAGCCAGCTCGGTGGTCAGACCAAGCTGTCCCTCGCGGCTCCCCGCATCCATCAAAAAGCCGGCGACCACGGTGGCCGTGGTCAGGCCGAGCACGATGAACAACGGCACCAAGCTGTCATGCAGGGTGGACAGCCAGCCGCCGATCGCGCCTAGCATGGCCAGCAGGATGAAGGTGCGCAGGCCACCGATCGTCTGTTCCGTGTCGCGCCGCTTCTCGCGCTCGATGCCGACCAGCGCGCCGATCAGGATGGCGATGGCGAAGTTGCGGAACGCGACGAGATCGAGATCTGCCATGGCGGAAGATTAGGCGCCCCGGCGATCGGATGCCAGCGCCTCATCCTTCGCCGCCGTGGGCGCCGGCAGAAACTCGACTGCCGCCGCGGCCAGCACAAGAATGGTCCCCGCGCTCTCGCGCCAGCCGAAATCGTCGCCTGCCCACAGAGCGGCCGATCCCACGCCGACGCAGACTTCCGCCATGAAAATGATCGTCGTGCGGGTGGGCGAGATCCGGCGGCCGGCCCACAAGGTAATGCCCCAGACCGGCAAGATGAAAACCAGGCCGCCAAGCAGAAGCCAGGGCAAAGCCTGGAACAGCATCGTCATGTCCGGTGCCGGAGCGGGCTCCAGCAGCAGGGCCATCGCGGCAGCTCCCAGCAAGGCTCCGATGGCCAGGGCTGAGGATTGGGCTCCGATGCCCGACCCGCCGCGCTTGAAGACGAAGAGCAGCCCGATCGACCACAGGACGCCGGACAGCAAGGCCAGCACATCCCCCAGTTTGACGGTCAGATCGAAATCGGTACCGACGCCGAAGATCGCGGCAAGGCCGGCGGCGCCCAGCACCAGGGACGCGGCGCGCCGGAAGGTCAGCCGCTGGCGCAGCACGCCGACCTCGAGCAGCGTGCTCCAGACCGGCGCGATATAGAACAACAGGATGGCGCGGGCGACATCCGTCGTGGTGAGGCTCGCCGTGTAGAGGGCGTATTCGACCCCGATCAGCAAGCCGATCCACCAGACGTCTTTCAGGTCCCGGCCGCGCAGGCGAAAGATCGCCGGCAGCAGCGGCAACAATGGCAGGGCGGCAAACACCACCACCGCCAAGGTGATCCAAAGTCCGCCCATACCGGACTCGGCCGCGGCATGCAACGGCAGCCAGGTCAGGCCCGACATCACCGCGCCGAACAGCACGCTGAGCGTGGGCAAGGCGGTCGATGTCGGCGCGCTGTTCATGATGCGGCTTGAACCATGAAAAACGGCGCCGCAGCAATGCTACGGCGCCGCTTGTCGAAAAAAGCTGGAACTAACGGCGCACCAGCTTCCAGCAGGTAGGCAGCAGCAAAGTGGCCAGTGCCACCTTGGTCGGCTCCGACAGGATGAAGGGCATCAGGCCGTGGGTGATCGCACCTTCGACACCGATCAGGCTCGCGAGATAAGCAAGGCCGCAGGCGAAGATCACGATCGTGCCGAGGATGAAAGAGATCGCCGCGGTCGCCAGATTGCGGCCATAGCCACGTTCGGCCAGATAGCCGGTGACCACGGCAGCCGCGACGAAGCCGAAGAGGTAGCCGGCGGTCGGGCCAACCAGCACATGGGCGCCCGCACTGAATTGGGCGAAAACCGGCAGGCCGATCGCGCCTTCCGCCAGATAGGCCGCCACCGTCAGCCCGCCGAGACGCGCGCCATAGGTGGCGCCGATGATCAGCACCATGAAGGTCTGCATGGTCATCGGGACCGGCCAGAACGGCACCTGGATCTGGGCCGAGATGGCAAGCAGCACGGTGCCCAGCACGACCAGGAGCACCTGATGCAGGCGGCTAGTGGTGATGCGGGTCCAGAGGGCTGCGGCGAGCGTGGTATGCATATGAACGACTCCCTAATCTGATTCCGGGCGGATCATAGAAGCCCCGGCGGCGGAACGCCAGCGGGGGCAAAAACGACCCGGTCTAGCCCGCGTCCGCCAGGATCAGGTCGGCGCCCTTCTCGCCGACCATGATCGAGGGCGCGTTGATGTTGCCCGAAGTCACGGTCGGAAAGATCGAGGCATCGACGACGCGCAGACCGCCGAGCCCATGGAATTTCAGCCGGTGATCCACCGCCGCTTCGCGCGGGTCGGCGCCCATGCGGGCGGTGCCACAGGGATGGAACACGGAATAGGTGCGCGCGCGGATGTCGGCGACGATCTCGTCATCGGAGTTGAGCGGCCGGCCGGGCTTCAGCTCTTCCTTGATCATGCTCTTCAAGGTCGGCGTCTCGGCCAGGCGGCGCAGGAACTTGGCGCCCGCCAGCATCTCGTCCACATCGTGGTTGGTCGACATGAAGTTGGGCTGGATCGCCGGCGCCTGGCGCGGATCGCGCGATTTGATGTGCACATGGCCGCGGCTGGTCGGCCGGCAGGGCGAGATGCTCATGATAAAGCCGGAATAAGGATCGACGCCGGTCAGCTTGCGCACGCCCACCGGCGCCTTTTCATAGGTGAGCGGCGAGAAATAGAGCTGGATGTCCGGGCGTTGCGAATCCGCGCGGGAGCGGAAATAGCCGCCGCCCTGGTTGACGCTGAGCGACATCGGCCCGCGCCGGGTCAGGACATATTGCATCCCAGCCAGCAGCTTGCCCCACCAGGGATGGAAGACATCATTGAGGCTCGGCATCGTCGACTTGTATGTATGATCGAAGCAGAGATGGTCTTGCATATGGTTGCCGACCGCCTCGCTCGCATGATGCACCTGGATGCCGTGGCTTTTCAGCAGGTCCACCGGCCCGACGCCGGAGACCTGCAGCAATTGAGGCGTGTTGATAGCGCCGAGGGACAGGATCACTTCGCGCCCCGCGCGTGCTTCAAGGCTCTGTCCGCGCTGGTCATAGGCGATGCCGACGGCCCGCGTGCCGTCGAACAGCAGCCGCGTCGCCAGCGCACCGGTCTCGACCCGCAGATTGGGCCGCTTCATGGCAGGGCGCAGATAGGCGCGTGCGGTGGAGGCGCGCAGGCCGTTGCGGGTGGTGGTGAGCTGGTAATAGCCAATGCCTTCGATGGTTTCGCCATTGAGGTCGGGCGTGAATCTCAGCCCCGCTTCCTGCGCCGCCTTCACATAGAGGTGGGTGAGCGCGTGCACCTCTTTTGAGATGTCGCTGACCTGGAGCGGACCGCCGGCACCGTGCCAGGGGCCGAGCCCCAGCGCGTGATCCTCCATGCGCTTATAGACCGGCAGCACATCCTTCCAGCCCCAACCGGGATTGCCCATCCCCTCCCAATCGTCGAAATCACCGGCCTGGCCGCGCGAATAGACCATGGCGTTGATCGAGCTCGACCCGCCCAGGACCTTGCCGCGCGGCACGTAGTTGGTGCGATCCATCAGGCCGGGGATCGGCTCCGACTGATACATCCAATTGAACTGGCTGTTGTAATAAGTCTTGCCGTAGCCGATCGGCACCTGAATCCAGAAGCGCGCGTCGGATGGCCCGGCCTCCAGCAGCAGCACGCGGTATCTGCCGCTTTCCGTCAGCCGGTTCGCCAGGACGCAGCCCGCCGAGCCCGCGCCGACAATGATGTAATCGTATTCAGCCTGCATAAAACCCCGCCGCCTCGATCCGGCCATCCGCTCCCCGGCGATGGCCGGGGCACTATCTCCAAGCGCATCATGCCGATCAAGCGAAGCAAAACCGGCCTATGACCGAACTCAATTTGACTTTGTTGGCCTGCGCCGGCGGACTTTCGCCGGGGGTTCGGCCTCGGCCAGCGCGGCCATTTCGCTTGCCAGCCATTGCTGGAAGACCAGCGCCTCCGGCTTCGCGCTGACGGCGCTGTCTGGGGTCAGGAGATAGTGGGCCTGCGGCTGCGAAAGCTCGATTCCGGGGACGATCGCCACGCGATCCCGGGCCCGGTCCGAGCGGGCGAAGCAGCGAAGCACAAGGGCGCTACCCATCCCGGCCGCAACCAATTCTATCGCCGCCAGCGATGTATCCACGGTGGCACGGGGGCTGCCTGGGGGCAGGCTCAGCCGATGCGCCTCGAACAGCCGGAGCCAGTCGTATTCCAGACCCATGATGTGGATCATCCGGTCCGAGGTCAGGTCGTTCAACCGCGCCGCACCGCGATCGGGAGGACAGATCAGGACCGTGGGATCACTGAACAACGGCGTGACACGATATCCCGGCCAACTGCCATGGCCGAAGCGGATATCCACGTCGACATTGTCGGCGGGCAGCGCATCGGCCCAGATGGCCGAGACCAGCCGCAGGCTGATCGTCGGGTGCGCGCGGACAAACCTGTCCAGCCGCGGGCTTAGCACGAGAACGGCGAAGGAAATGGGCACCCGCACCAAAAGGGTGGTCTCGCCGCGCACGCCGAACAGGCCGACCGTGGAAACCGACAAGGCGTCGAATGCGCTCCGCACCGGCGCCAGATAGGCTTTTCCCATGTCGGTCAGGCGCAGGCCGCGCGGCAGGCGCTCGAACAGGGGATAGCCGAGAAAGGCTTCCAGCGACCGGACCTGGTGGCTGATCGCCGCCGGCGTCAGTGACAATTCTCCGGCGGCGGCCGCGAAGCTGGCATAGCGCGCCGCGGCCTCGAATGCGCGTAGCCAGTTCACCGGCGGAAGGCTGTAGCTCATGCCTGTCAAATAAAGTTGGGCCTATGGTCTATATTCTATCATTTGATTTGTGCCAAGCTGCGCCAGCATTCTGTTTCGCTTTCCGTCCGGGGCAGAACGGGGGGCTCTCACCAACCGGGCGGCCGAACCCGAAACAGTCCTGAAGCAAAAGCTACCGCCAACCGCGGCAGTTGGGCGGGCGTCGTGAGGAGGCGACGGAAAATGGATCTCAAGCGAATGACGTATTTGGCGACCAAGGGTCGCATGGGGCGGCGCGACTTCATCCAGTTCGGCCTTGCCCTGGGTCTCAGCGCGACCGCAGCCAGCACGCTCTACACCAAGGCGGCGCGCGCCGAGCCGAAGAAGGGCGGCACGTTCCGGGTCGGCCTGGGCAGCGGCGCCACGACAGACACCCTCGATCCGGCAACCTATCCCGACACGTTCAACGGCGTGTTCGGCTGGGGCACCATGCGCTCGAGCCTGACCGAGGTGACGGCGGAGGGCCAGATCGTTGGCGACGCGGCGGAGAGCTTCGAGCCCGGCGACGATGCGAAGACTTGGGTGTTCAAGCTGCGCAAGGGCGTCGAGTTCCATAACGGCAAGTCGCTCGATGCCGACGATGTCGTGGCTTCGATCAATCACCATCGGTCCGAGGAATCGAAATCGGCGGCCAAGTCGCTGCTGGCCGCGGTCACCGACGTCAAGGCCGATGGCAAGGACACGGTCGTCATCACGCTCAACAGCGGCAATGCCGACTTCCCCTATATCGTTTCCGACTATCACATGCCGATGATGCCGGCGAAGGACGGCAAGGCGGACTGGCAGTCGGGCGTCGGCACCGGCCCCTACGCGATGACGGCCTTCCAGCCGGGCATCAAGGGAAGCGCCAAGCGTTTCGCCAACTATCACGGCGAAACCTGGTTCGACGAGATCGAGATCTTGTCGATCCTCGATGTGGCGGCGCGCACGAATGCCCTCATCTCGGGCGAGGTCGACTATATCGACCGCGTCGACCTGAAGACGTCGGATCTTCTGACGCAGTCGTCGGGCATACAATTGTCGGAAGTGGCGGGATTCGCCCACTATGTCGCGCCGATGAACACGACCGTGGCGCCTTTCGACAACAAGGACGTGCGCCTCGCCCTCAAATACGCGATCAACCGCAAGGAGATCGTCGACAAGGTGCTCTATGGCCACGGCTCGCCCGGCAACGATAATCCGATCGCGCCCGGCGTTCCGTTCGCGATCGATCCCACGGCCAAGCACACCTACGATCCGGACAAGGCGAAGTTCCACCTGAAGCAGGCCGGCCTTTCCAGCCTGAAGGTCGACCTCTCGGCCGCGGATGCCGCCTTTGCCGGCGCCATCGACGCAGCACTCCTGATGAAGGAGTCGGCCGCGGCGGCGGGGATCGACATCAACGTCATCCGCGAACCGGACGACGCCTACTGGGACAATGTCTGGATGAAGAAGCCCTGGTGCATGTCCTACTGGAGCGGACGCCCCACGCCGGACCTGATGTTCACGACCGCCTATGCCTCCGACGCGGCGTGGAACGACAGCTTCTGGAAGAATGCGCGTTTCGACGAGCTGCTGGTCCAGGCGCGGTCGGAGACCGACCAGAAGAAGCGCACCGCCGCCTATGCGGAGATGCAGGAGCTCGTCGCCGAGGATGGCGGCGTCGTGGTCCTGATGTTCTACAACTATGTCGGCGCCCACGCCGGGACGGTCGCGCATCCCGACGTCGTCGCGCCGAACTGGGACGTGGACGGCATGAAGATCACCAAACGCTGGTGGTTCGCCTAGCCGTTTCCTGCCGGATGCACAGCCGCCGCCATCATCGGGCGGCGGCTGTGGCCTTTCCGGAATCATCCCACTAGACTTCCGCCGCAATTCGACCGCCAGGAACGAGGACCGCATGCGCATCAAGCGCCTGGAGACTTTCTGCAACCAGTATGTCGGCTTCGTCCGGGTGACGACCGATACCGGCGCCACCGGTTGGGGCCAGGTCTCCAACTACAATTCCGACATCACCTGCCAGATCTTCCATCGCCAGGTCGCGCGCTGGGCGCTGGGCGCCGATGCGCTCGACATCGCCGCCCTGACCGACACGATCCCGGAGCGCGAGCACAAATTCCCCGGCTCCTACCTGATGCGTGCGCTGACCGGCCTCGACACCGCGCTCTGGGATTTGCGTGGCAAGCTCGAAGGCAAGAGTGTCTGCGAATTGCTCGGCGGCAAGCCGCGGCCCTTCCCGGTCTATGCCTCCAGCATGAAACGCGGGGAAATCACGCCCAAGGACGAAGCCGCGCGCTTCATCAAGCTGCGCGACGCGCATGGCTACGATGCCTTCAAGTTCCGCGTCGGCAAGGAATGCGGCCATGACCAGGACGAGTGGCCCGGCCGCACCGACGAGATCGTGCCGCTGATCCGCAAGACCTTGCCCGACGCCCGCTTGCTGGTCGACGGCAACAGCGCCTATACGCCGAAGAAGGCGATCGAAGTCGGCAAGATGCTACAGGACAACGGCATCATCCATTTCGAGGAGCCCTGCCCCTATTGGGAATATTATTGGACCAAGCAGGTCACCGAGGCGCTGTCACTCGACGTCACCGGCGGCGAGCAGGATTGCGACCTCACCCTCTGGCGCTTCATGACCGAGATGAAGGCGGTCGACGTGGTGCAGCCGGATGTCTGCTACATGGGCGGCATCAATCGCACGTTGAAGGTCGTGGAGATGGCGAAGAAGGCCGGCCTGCCGGTAACGCCGCACGCCGCCAATCAATCCATGGTGACCGTCTTTACCCTGCATTTGATGGGCGCCATTCCGAATGCCGGACCTTATGTCGAATTCTCGATCGAAGGCGAGGATTACTATCCCTGGGATCGCGACCTCTACGAACCGGCGCTGATCGCGCGAGACGGCAAGGTGCAGATTCCCGACCAGCCCGGCTGGGGTGTGGAGATCAGCAAGAGCTGGCTGGACAAGGCGCAGTATCAGAAGAGCGAACTGGACTGAAGCTTCGCCTCAGCCGCCGTCGAGTATGCTGCGGATCCGCTGCGCGAGGTCGTGCTTGCGGAACGGCTTCTGCAGCAATTCCAGGCCTTCGATGTCGTGGAATCCGTTGGCCATCGCGCGCGCCGTATAACCTGACGTCAACAGGATCCTGACCTTGGGATGCAGGCGCCGCACCTCGCGCGCCAGTTCGACGCCGGTCATGCCGCCGGGCATGATGATGTCGGTGAACAGCAGCTCGACCTCCGGATATTTAGCCAGCACGGCAAGGGCAGCCTTGGCGTTCTCCGCCTCGCGCGTTTCGTAGCCGAGGTCGGTCAGTTGCTTGACCATGACCGTCCGCAGGTCCGAATTGTCCTCGACGACCAAGATCACTTCGCGGCCCGGCCTTGGCGCGGCCTGGGCCGGATCGGGCGCGACCTTGGCCTGCGCCTTGCGGTCCGCGCGCGGCAGATAGATCTTCACGCTGGTGCCGTGCCCGACCTCGCTATAGATCTTGATGTGGCCGCCGGACTGCTTCACGAAGCCATAGACCATGCTGAGGCCAAGGCCGGTGCCTTTCTCCGCCGCCTTGGTGGTGAAGAAAGGCTCGAAGCAGCGATCGATGACATCCTGTGACATGCCGATGCCGGTATCGCTCACCGACACCTGGACATAGTCGCCGGGCGTCACCTCCGCGTGATGCGCCGCATATTCCTCGTCGAGATGGGCATTCGCGGTTTCGATGGTCAGCGTTCCACCCCTGGGCATCGCGTCGCGCGCGTTGATGGCGAGATTGAGGATCGCCTCGTCCATCTGCGCCGGATCGGCCAGAACCCGCCACAGGTCCTCCGCCGGATGCAGCTCGATGACGATCTCCTCGCCCAAGGTCCGCCGCAGCATGCTGGCGATCTGCGGCAACCCCTGGTTCAGATCGACCACCGCCGTCTGCAGCGGCTGATTGCGGGAGAAGGCCAGCAGGCGCCGTGTCAGCTCGGCGCCGCGCAGAGCACTGCTCAGCGCCTCCTCGATGCATTCGCGCAGGCCTGGCGATTTGACAGCCTGCTCCGCGGCGATGTCCAGGTTGCCGATCACCACGCCGAGCAGGTTGTTGAAATCGTGCGCGACGCCGCCGGTCAACTGGCCGACCGCCTCCATCTTCACCGCCTGGCGCAACTGCTGCTCCATCACTTTCTGGTCGGTGATGTCCTCGGAGAAGCCCAGCAGATATTGCGGCCTGCCGTTGTCGTCCATGACCGGCACCTTGATGGTGCGCAGCAGACGTTCGCCTTTATAGCGCGTGGTGATGGTCTCCTCGGCCGTGATCTGGGGCTGGCCGCCTTCCATCACCGCCCGGTCTCGCGCCACGAAATGATCGGCCTCCTCCTTGGGGAAAAAATCGTAGTCGGTCTTGCCCAGGAACTCGGCCCGGGCATAGCCCAGCAAATCCTCCGCCGCGCGGTTGAACAAGACAAAGCGGCACTCCGGATAGGATTTCACGAACAGCATGCCCGGCAGCGTCTCGACAACGGCGTCGAGGAATTTGCTGGTGCTGCGCAGTTGCTCGATCACCTCCTGCTGGCTGCGCGCAAGCCTGGTGCGCTCGTCGTTCCGCTCCTGCAGACGAACCATCTCGGTAACGTCTTCGACGCGATGGATGATCCAGGCGACCTCGCCCGCCTTGTTCATCACCGGCGAATTGAGCGACGCCCAATACCGCACTTCAAATCCGTCGCCTTCCGATTCCGGCTTCCGGATGTCGTATCTCTGTGTCGCCATGGCGTCGGGCCGCCGGAATTGCAGCACGCGCATCAGGGACGCGCGCAGATTGCTGACGCCGGTAGCCTCGGGATCGTCAGGATTGTCGGGAAAGACCTCGAACACGCCACGCCCCAGGATGGCGGCGCGCTCGGTCATCGTCGCCCGGCAATAGGCATCGCTGACCGCGACAATGCGCAGGTCCGGCGTCAGGATCAGATAGAGGTCCGGGGCCGCTTCGAACAGCGCCTGGAAATCCGGAAGCTTGTCGAGCTTCGCATCGCTCATGGAGCTGATCCTCGATCGGTGCCCGCCGGCAATGCGAGTCTGCGCCGTTCAGGCTAACAGACCCTTAATATCATCAAGATGCGAGTCCGAGGCAACTACCCGGGCGCGCCCTGTGCCGCGAGGTTCAGCAGATAGAGCGCGATATCCGCCGCCTTGACCTTTACAAGGTGCGGATCCTCGCCCTTCAGCGCCTGCTGCACCAATAACTGGCTTTCCACGTTGGCGATCTTCAGCTTGAAGATGCCGGTCGTGTTCTTGATGCGCGGATAATAGGTCGGATCAACGGCCTTTTCCTTGGCGGTCACGCGCGCGAGGATTGTGGCTTCGTCGGCGTCGATCCCGTCCAGCTTCTTGGCCAGCTTCCAGTCGGCCTGGCCGGCATAGCTGGAGTCGTTCAGCGCCTTGACCGCCGCGTCCGCGCTGTCCGTGGTTAGGCCGACCTTATAGATGTATTTGGTAAGACCAACATCGCTGCCCCAATTGGCGAGGCCCTTGCTGGTCGCGACATAGATCGTTGCCATCACGCGATCTCAATAGACTTGGGCATACATGGCGCAGAGTGGGTCCGCCTCGATCCCGGAGACCTGGGACAGCTCGCCGCGCTTATGCATGAGGTACGGCATTTTCAGGCCCTCCGGCATCAGGGTGCCGTCGCGCTCCAGGTGATCCAGCGCCTCGCCCAGGCTGCGCGGCAAGGTCACGATGCCGTTGACCGACTTCTCTGCCTCGCTCACCTTGGCGATCTCGATGACCGTCGCCGCCTTGGGCAGCGCCGACTTGTTGCGCAGGCCATGCAGTCCAGCGCGCACGATGGCGCCCAGCGCCAGATGCGGCGTCGCCGCGGCGTCGGCGGCGCGGAACTCGAAATTGTAGCCCTTCTCCACCTTGGCGCCCGGCTTTTCCGAGACCGGGCAGATGCGCACCAGCGCCTCGCGGTCGCGGCAGCCAAGATTGGTGACCGAGGCGCTCCAGGCATTCGGCCGCAGCCGCTCGTAAGAGATACCACTCGGCGCCGTCACCGCGCACAACGCACGTCCGTGCGCCAGGATGCCGGCGACGAAGGGAGCGGCGATGGCGGACACGCCGTTCGGCCCCTTGGCATCGTAGGACAGCGGCTTGCCGCTCTTGTCTTCCAGGCTGAAATGGATGTGGACGCCGTTGCCGACGCCGCCCTTTTTCATGATCGGAGAAAAGCTGGCGCGCCAGCCCTTGCGCCGGGCCGCGGCGCGGACGATCTGGCGCAGCTTGACCGCGCGATCGGCGGCCTCCATCGCCAGGGCGGGGCGCACTGTCACCTCATACTGGCCGGGCGAATATTCCGGCAGGAAGGTGTCGGGCTCCAGCCCGTTGCGATCCAACTGCGCCAAAATGATCTCCGGCAGATCGTCGATCTGGCGGATGCTCTCCTGCCCATAAGCGGCGCCCAGGCGCGGCTCGAAGCCCAGGCAGGTGAATTCGTGCTCGAAGGCGACGCGCAGGCGCAGGCCGAATTCCTGTTCCAGCTCGCTTAGCGCGGATTGCAGATAGTGGCGCGGGCACGGCGCCCAGGGCGACCCGTTCAACTCGTCGATGAAACCGAGGATGAACCGCTCGGGCGCCGCCTCGTCGCCGAGATCAATGGTCACGTCGCCGGCCGGGTCCGGCCGCATCAGCAGATCACCGGAGGCGCCCCAGGGCGTGGCCGGGATGGCGCCGAAGCAGTTGATCATGATGTTGGTCGGCGTCCAGCCGACGCCCTTTTCCCAGCGTTCCTCGAGCTCGCGCGCGGGAAAGCCCTTGCCGCGCACCTGCCCGGCAAAGTCGCTATAGACCGCCATGATGAAAGGTTCCCGATGCACGCCGTCCCCCGGAGCTGCCGATCGTTGGCGGCAGATTAGATTTGCCGCCGTGGATTGGCAAACCGGGCCTTAGGCGGCGGGATCAGGCGTCCGGTAGAGCACCTTGCCCTTCACCTTGATCTCGGCGTCGATCAGGTATTTCTTCATCGCCGCCAAGTCCATTTCCATGCCCAGACCCGGCGCCTCAGGCACGCGGATTTCGCCATTCCTGTCCGGCGCGATGTGGGTCTTGCACATCTCCCAGGCCATCGGCTGCGGCTTCACCGGATATTCGCAGATCGTGTGATCGGCGAGGCCGGCGTAAGGCTGGATCGAGGCGCAGAGCGCCAGGTGCGAGGTGAAGGTGTGGTTCACATAGGTGACACCCTTGCCCTTGGCGTAATCGGCCACCTGCTTCGCCGGGCCGATGCCGCCGATGCGGCCGCAATCGATCTGGATGAAGCCGACCTTGCCGATGTCGATGGTGTGGCGCGCCATGTGGATGTTGTGCGCCGCCTCGCCGCCCGCGAGTTTCACGACGCTGCCGTGCTTCGCCAACGCGCCATAGGCCTCGTAGGCGCTGCCGTTGAACGGTTCCTCCAGCCAGGTTGCCTTGACGCCTTCCAGATAGGGAAGGCGTTTCGCTGCCTCCTCGACATCCTCGTTCCAGATCTGCCCGGCGTCGATCAGCAGAATTCCGTCGGGGCCGATGCCCTCGCGCGCCGCGTTCAGATGGTCGGCGTCGTCCTTGACGGTGCCGCGGCCGAAAGGCCCCCAGCCGCATTTCACCGCGCGGAAACCGGCATCGCGCGCGGCGCGGCAGAATTTCAGCGTCTCCGCCGCGGTGTCGCCGAACAATTGCGAGGCATAGGGAGTCTTGGGGTACGCCCGGTCGTAGCCGAGCAGCTTGTAGACCGGCTCGCCGCGCTTCTTGCCGATCAGGTCCCACAGCGCGATCTCCACCCCCGACCAGGTGTGCGCCGCCTGCAGCAGATCCATGCTGTTCCACTGGATGGTCGCGGCGATGCGGGCGATATCGGCGGGCGACGAGACATCCTCGCCCAGCACCGAGACGCTGATCGGGCGGCAGGCGCCGTGCGACATGGGGCAAACGAAGGACGCGATGGAGGTCAGCGGCGAGGCCTCGCATTCGCCCCAGGCCTCGATGCCGCCGGCGCGCACACGCACCACCAGCGCATCCTGGCTGCCGTCGCCGGCATCGGTGACCACCGGCATGGAGAGATAGA
>DASZQC010000249.1:0-4182 GCA_035549815.1 Dongiaceae bacterium | reverse complement strand
CTGATACTCCGCGAGCAGGGCCTGTGCCTCGTCCTTCAGCTTCTGCGCCTCGTCCATGTCGGCTTTGATCTTGAGCGCGCGCTGGTCGAGCATGGTCGACAGCGCCTTCCAGATCTTCGGGCCGACCAGGACGACGAAGATCAGCAGCCCGACATAGACCCAGGTATGCGGGTTGTGGAGCACCGCGCCCCAGCCGCCGGAGGTTTCCTCGGTCATCGCGCGCGCTCCTTCATCACGCTGTCCACGGCCTGGCCGGCGCTGCCGCCGTCCACCTGGCCGCCGGTCAGCTTGCCGACCATCAACGCCGCCACTTCGGTGGCCACGCCGCGCACGTCGGCCAGGGCCTGGGTCTTGGCGGCGCGGATGCGCGCCTCGGCCGCGGCGGTCTCGGCCGCCATCTTCTTGCCGAACTCCGCCTCGCGCCGCGCGGCGCCGGCGGTGATCTCCGCCGCCGCCTGGTTCAGGGCCGCCTGGGCCTGCGCCCGGGCGTCGCTGATCGCCTTCTGATAGGCGGCCAGGACCTGGTCCGCTTCTTCCTTCAGCGTCTCCGCGCGTCGCAGGTTGCCATCGATGCGATCCTCGCGCTGGCCCAGGATGTCGGTGATCCGCGGCAGAACCAGCCGGGACATCAACAGATAGAGCGTGACGAAGGTGACCAGCAGCCAGAAAAGCTGCGGGCCAAATGTCGACGGGTCAAACTGCGGCATGGAATCGCTCCGAAGAAGGTTTCCGGCCGCGCTTCATAGAACGCGACCGGACAGTCGCGACTGGATTAGCCGAACAGGATGATCATGGCGATGACGAAGCCGAACAGGCCGGTGGCTTCGATCAGCGCGAAGGCCAGCATAGGGTTGACCTTCAGCTTCGACTGCGCTTCCGGATTGCGGAAGGCGCCTTCCATGTAGCTGCCGAACAGCATGCCGAGGCCGACGCCGGCGCCGCCGAGGGCCAGAGCCGCGATGCCCGCGCCGATCATCTTTGCAGCTTCGAGTTCCATTTTTCGTTCCTTTCGACTTTTCGCTTTAGGGTAGGTGTTGAAACAGACGCCGCACGGATCAGTGCGACATATGGATTGCGTCGTTGAGGTAGATGCAGCTCAGGATCGAGAACACATAGGCCTGCAGCACCGCGACCAGCAGCTCCAGCGCGAAGATCGCGACGATGAAGGCGAGCGGCGCCCAGCCCAGCCAGATGCCGAGACCGACGACGAAGCCGCCGACGACCGCCAGCATGATGTGACCGGCCACCATGTTGGCGAACAGTCGCACCGACAGGCTCATCGGGCGGATGAAATAGGAGATGATTTCGATCGGGATCATGATCGGCATCAGCCACAAAGGCGCCCCCTGCGGCACGAAGTAGCTGAAGAAATGCAGGCCGTGGCGGGCAAAGCCGATGATGGTGACGCCGACGAACACCACCGCCGCCATGGCGAAGGTGACGATGATGTGGCTGGTGATGGTGAAAGCGCCCGGCAGCAGGCCCATGATGTTGCCGAACAGGATGAACATGAACAGCGAGAAGATGAACGGGAAATAGCGCCGTCCTTCGCTGCCGACATTGTCCTTCAGCAGGTTGGCGATGAAGTCGTAGCTCATCTCCACCGCGCTCTGCCAGCGGCCGGGGACGATGGAGCGCTGACGCAGGCCCAGCACCATGAACAGTGTGATGGCCGCGACCACGAACACCATCCAGAGGGCGGAGTTGGTGAAGGAGATGTCGAGGTTGCCGATCTTGATCGGCACCAGCGGGTGGATTTCGAATTGCGCGAGCGGAGAATGTTCTTCTGCTGCCACGATACCGTCCCTGCATCCCAACCGGGCGATAGACCCGGTTCTCATACCGCCAGCCTTTTGACCGGCTTGTCCCTACTTTTTTCGCCCGCCGGGCTAGCCCGGCTACTTCTTATTGGAGTCCGCCTTGTCGAGCTCTTTCGAGGCCCGCACGACGTTCAGGATTCCGGCGCCCAGTCCGACGAACATGAGCACAATCATGAACAGAGGCTTGGTATCGAGCCAGCCGTCCAGCAGCCAGCCAATTCCCAGTCCGACCACCAGCCCGACCATCAATTCGATGCTCATCCGGAAGCCGAGGCCCATGGACGAGCTTTCGTATTGCAGTCTTCCCGGTACCGGTCCCGAATTCTCCCCGGCTTTCTCGCGCGCCGCTTTCAGTCGCGCCTCGAAATCCGTGGATTCATTCGGGTCCTGCTCGGCCATCCATCCCGATCCGATCTACCCCGAAACAGCAGATACCGCCGCGGAAACCTTTCGGGCCGCCGCGAGCGCGCGCAACATACGGTCGCACCCTAGGCCTGTCAAGGCGATTCGGGGCGGGTCAAGCTTTTGAAAATGCTGGCGATTTCAGCGATTCCGTGGCTCCGAAACAGCTTGTCGCAGAAGCGTCACGCCCGGCTTTTCGCGCCCTTCTTGATGGCCCGCAGGCAGAGCTGGTCATAGGCGATGGTGGCGGCGGCGATCGCGGTGATCTCCGCCTGGTCATAGGCCGGCGCCACCTCGACCACGTCCATGCCGACGATATTGAGCGATCCGAGGCCGCGCAGGATCTGGAACGCCTGCGCCGTGCTGAGCCCACCCGCCACCGGCGTGCCGGTGCCCGGGGCAAAGGCCGGGTCCAGGCAGTCGATGTCGAAGGTCAAATAGGCCGGATGCTTGCCGACGATCTTCTTGATCCTCTCCAGCGCGGCGGCCGGGCCTTTCTCGTGCACCTCGGGCGCGCCGATGATGGTCAGGCCCATCTTGTCGTCAACCCAGGTGCGGATGCCGGTCTGCACCGATTTCTCTGGCACGATCAGCCCTTCCTTCACCGCGCGATAGAACATGGTGCCGTGGTTCAGCTCGACCTGCTTGCCGCCCTCGACCTCCGGCCAGGTATCGGGATGGGCGTCGAAATGCACCAGGGCGAGAGGGCCATGCTTCGCCGCGTGGGCCTTCAGCAGCGAATAGGTGATGAAATGGTCGCCGCCGAAGGTGGTCAGGAAAACATCATGCTTGATGATCTCGGCCGCCGTGCGCTCGATCGCGCCGGGAATGGTGTGCGGAAATGCGTGGTCGAAATAGACGTCGCCGTAATCGACGCACTTCACGTGATCCAGCGGATTGAACCCGTGCGGGAAGCTCTTCAGCTCGCACAATTGCGCCGACCCCTGCCGCACCCCCTGCGGGCCGAAGCGGGCGCCGGGGCGGAAGGTGGTCGCCGTGTCGTAGGGCACGCCCAGGAACACATGCTCCGCCCCTCGGACGTCGTTCGAGTGGGGGACGCGCAGAAATGTGCCGATGTTCGAATAGGTCTGCTGCGCGATGAGGATGCCGGTGGGACGCGGCGGCTGCGCCGCCGGCGCGGTGCCCTGCCGCATGGATTTCTTCTTGGCCATCTGCCCGTCTCGTTTCCCGACGTTGCCGTTAGGCGAACGCTAGGCAAGGGCGGGCAGGGTTGCAAGCGGCGAAGGATGACGGGGTGTGGCCAAGATGGGCTACAATCCGACCATGATGCGCAAACGCATTCCGGCCATCTTGGCCATCCTCGGCGGTCTGGCGTGGCTGGCTGCTCATTATGCTTTGCCGCGCGTCTCCGTCTCCGCCATCACTCTGACGCTGGAGGACGAGGCTGGCGGCAAGATCGCCGGCCAGGCGCGGGCGCATTTCCTGGATGCGGATGGGCGCGAAATCGTGACCGTTGCTCTGGGCGAACTCCCATCCTGGGACAACAATCTGCATTGGTGGGCGCATAGCAGCCATCCGGCGAGCAAGCTGCATCCGAAGGACGCGCTTCGCGCGCGCAGCGTGATGATCGAGGCGGAGGGCTGCGTGCCTCAAACCGTGCGCGTCGAACTTCGCGGCACCTATGTGCCACCCTCCCTGCTGCCGCATGGCGGCGGACGCGCTTATGTGCTCTACGAATTCAGCCGGATTGTACGCCTGGAGTGCGGCGGCTCCTGAAAGTCATTGCCGTCGGCGCCGGTAGAACCAGCGTTTGGCGATCTCGGTCGCCAGCAGATAGGCGCCGATGATGACGAGGATGGCCGCAACCTGGACCGGCGTCAGCGGCTCGAAGCCGAACAGCCCGGCAAAGCCGCCTAGGAACGGCACGGCGAAGGCGGCGGCCGCGGTCGCCGCCGTCAGGCCGATCAGCAGCCGCGACGGCCGGCTGCGCCAGGAAGGC
>DASZQC010000248.1:0-5481 GCA_035549815.1 Dongiaceae bacterium | reverse complement strand
ACAAAACGATGACCCGGGCGAACATAAGCCGCGACCGGGTGTTCCATTCTCATCGAGCTTGCCTGAAACATATGGAGGCGCCTCATGAAGAGCACCCTCTTTATCGTCAGCCTGGGCGCCGGCCTGTTGCTGGCCGCGGGTTCCGTGGCCGCCGCCGGGGTCTGCACCGCGGAGATTGAGAATCTGGAAAAGACCCTGGCCACCGCCGACGCCGGCATGGGACCGACCGGCACAGGAACCGGCACGGATGCCGTCACCGGTGTCGCGCCGACCGAGCAGCATCCGCCCACCGACGTGATGAACCAGGCGGCGGAAGGCAAGGCCACATCGCCGGACGATGTGTTGCAACAGAACCAGGGCGCGCCGACCGATTCCGACGCCGCCGAGGCCGGCCAGATGAGCACGGCGGCGGGCATCGACGAGGCCACGGATTCGTTGCAGCGGGCCAAGGAGCTGGACCAGAAGGGCGACGAAGCCGCTTGCATGGCAGAGATCGCCAAGGCCAAGGGCGCCCTCGGACTGCAATAGCAGGGCCTGTGTAGCCAACAGGAGCTGAGCGAATGACCTATCCGCACCCACGCGAGCCGCGGCGCGCCAACAAGAGCACCTACTTCGTCATGGGCGCCATCGTCGTCGTCCTGGCGATCGCCGGGTTCTTCTTCGTGCACGGCGTCAAGGAAGACGCGGAAAATCCGGTCGAACAGACCGGACAGCCCACCAACCAGAATACGCTGGAAAATCCGCCGGCCGGCGACAGCGGTGCCAATGAACAGCCGGAACCTCCGGTCACGCCCGGTGCCACCGGAACGAACCAGTAGCCGCTAGCGCCGCGGGCGGCGCTCGCCGCCATGAGGTTCTCCCCCATGGCGTTCTCCCAGCGCCCGGCGCCGCACATGGCCGGGCGCGATCTTGCGCGCGTAGGCGCCGCGCACCTGCTTGCTGATGAAGGTGCTGAGGCCCCGGCCCTGTTCGGCAAGCTGCTTCATGCGTTCCACCTTGGCCCAACCGGTCGTGCGGTAGTCATAGACATAGACGTAGCGGTTCCTGAACCGGACCGCGATCGCGTCGGGCTCCGGCTCATAAGCGACGATCCCGGTATCCCCGGCCAGGCCGGCATAGCGTTTCATCTGGGCTCCAACGAAAGGTTGGCGGCCGCCTTGCGAGGCGGCATAGTCGGATAACGAGATCGGGAGCGGTGCGTTCCGCGCCCCGGTCCAAGCCGCGCAACCGACCAGAGACCCGCTTGGCGTTCGATCCCACCGCATCCCGCACGACTTTCGACCAGGCGCTGCGCGCCTATCGCGCCGGCGACCGGACGGGGGCACGGCGGCAGGTCGATGCGCTGCTGGCGCGCGCGCCGCAGGACGCGCAGGCGCGCTTCCTGTTGGCGCGGCTGTGCCTGGAAAGCGGCGACCCCGCCGCCGCCGTGCAGCATTTGCAGCAGATCACCGCCGAGAAGCCGAAGCTGGCCGATGCCTGGCTGATGCTGGCGATGATCCAGACGCGCGCCGAGGATCATGCCGGCGCGGTTCGCACGTTGCGCGCCGCCAACAATGCGGCGCCCAATCACACCGGCATCCTCACCAATCTCGGCGCCCTGCTGGGCGAGACCGGCCAGCACCAGGAAGGCCGCAATATGCTGCGCGCGGCCCTGCGCCTGGACCCGCGCGCCGCCGCGACGCATTTCAATCTCGGCCGCCTGCTGAAGGAGATGGGCGACGCCGAAGGCGCGCTGGCGCATTACCGCCAGGCCATCAGCCTGCAACCGGATTTCGTCCAGGCGCACCACAATCTGGGCAATCTGCTGCTGGACATGGACCGCCCCGGCGAAGCGATCGAAGCGTTCCGCGCCGAGGCGCGCCTGCGCCTGGACCCTAAGGCGCCCGCTGATCGCGAGCCGCGCCTGTTCCGCAAGACCAGCGCCGGCAAGCTGCGCCACGACATCGAGCAATTGCGCTACCTGCGCGGCCAGGGCCTGCTGAACGCCGCCTATGAATCGACCATCGCCGAGTATGAGGCGACGCTTGCCGCTTTGCCGACGCCGAAGCCCGGCGAGACCATGGTCGACATTCCGCGCGACCGGCTGGCCAAGCTGGCGCCGACCTACAACCGGCTGATCCATTGGGACGCGGGCGCGGCCATGGCGGGACCGGCGCTCAACCCCGCGCTCGACCTTGCCGCGATCGAGCAGATGTATCGCAGCCACGCGCCGGGCATTGCCTGGTTCGACGATCTGCTGACGCCGCAGGCGCTCGCCGCGCTGCGCCGCTTCTGCCTCACCTCCACCATGTGGAACGAGTTCCGCTATTCCAACGGCTATCTTGGCGCGTTCCTGGACCGGGGCTTTGCCTGTCCGCTGCTCCTCCAGATTGCGCGGGAGCTTTGCACAGCGTTGCCCGGCATCTTCGCCGGCCATCCGATCGCCAAGATGTGGGCCTTCAAATACGATTCAACGCTGAGCGGCATTCCGATCCATGCCGATTTCGCCGCGGTGAATGTGAATTTCTGGCTGACGCCGGACGAAGCGAATTTGAATCCCGATGGCGGCGGCCTCGGCGTGTGGGACCGGGAAGCCCCGCTCGACTGGGACTTCGCCGCCTACAACAAGAACGAACCGGCCATCCGCCAGTTCCTGAAGGACAGCGGCGCCAGGATGATCAACGTGCCGCACCGCCAGAACCGCGCGGTGATGTTCAACTCCGACCTGTTCCACGAGACCGGCACGCTGAATTTCAAGGACGGCTACGAGAACCGCCGCATCAACGTGACCATGCTGTTCGGCCGCAGGGCGAACGGCTAGGTGCGTTTCCTGTTTGATCAACCCGGTCGCGACTAAGCCGGCACCCTTCCTGCGCCCGTCGCATCCAGCGCGGCCATCGCTTCCGCCAGCGCCTCGCGCACGCGGCCGCGTTCGGCGGGCGCTAGCTGGCCGAGATCGAGATGCAGATCGAGGCCGGCCAGGTGCTCGGAGAGGATGCGCGCCCTGCCGTCGGCGCCGGCCAGCAATCCCTCGACCTCGTAGGGCACCACCTCGCGGGCGATGCCCTTCATGGTGATGGGCGGCAGCGGATGCGCCTGGACGATGTCCTGGACGAGCGCAAAGGTCTCGTAGCTGATGACGATCTTGCCGGCCTCCGCCGCGGTCTGCAGGCGCGCGGCGAGGTTCGCTTCGGCGCCGATGATGGTGTAGTCCATGCGGTCGGCGCTGCCGAAATTGCCGACATTGCAATAGCCGGTGTTGATGCCCATGCGCACGACGAAGGGCTCCGCCGTGCCTTCGCCGCGCCATTTCGACTTCAGCTCGCCCAGGCGCTGCTGCATGTCCATCGCCATCCTGAGGCAGGCCTTGGCATCTTCCGCGGCGCCCTTGGTCTCCGGATCGCCGAAGAAGACCAGGATGGCGTCGCCGATGAACTTGTCGACCGTGCCGCCATGCTTCAGCGCGATATTCGACATCTCGGTCAGATATTCGTTCAGCATCTCGGTCAGCGCCTCGGGCTGCAGACGCTCCGTCGTCGCGGTGAAATCCTTGATGTCGGAGAAGAAGATGGTGAGCCGCTTGCGCTCGGTCTGGACCACCACGTCCTTCTGGCCGCTGAAAATGCTCTTGTAGATCTGCGGCGAGAGATAGCGCGAGATCTTCAGCGAGATGCTGGCGAGAAACTCGTTGGCCGCCTCCAGCTCGCGGTTGAAGGCGCGGATCATCCGCCCCTGGCGCCATTGCAGGGTCAGGAAGGCGATACCGACCGTGGCGACAAAGGCGAAATAGATCAGCAGGTATTTGAAGGCGAAAATAGTGCCGGCGAAGGGCTGGGTGATGATCACCTCCTGGATGCCGCGCACATCGCCCACCTTCCAGTCGCGCTTCGGGCTTTCCGGGTGCGTGTTGTGGCAATTGACGCAGGTCTCGCCCATCACCACCGGCGTCACGAAGCGGAAGGTGTTGACGAAGCCCGACTGATGCACGTCGGTCACGTCCTGGCTGGGGTCGAGGCGCAGGCGGTTCAGTGCCGCAGCCTCGAATTTGTCGAGCTCGTGCGAGGGCCGGTTCTTGAACGGCAGATCGGAGACGAAGCGGTAGCTGATATTGCCCTGCTGCGCGCTGATCACCTGGCCCAGCTCCAGCGACAGAGTCGCGGGAATAGGAATGGCGCCGGGCACGTCCGCGTAATTGTGCGCCGCCTTGATGTTCTGGCCATGGGCCGCCAGCACACGGCCGACCACGTTGCTGGCATAGTAGCCGCGGATGCCGGAGATGACGGAGCTCAGATCCTCCGCCTGGCGGCTCAACGCGGCCTTGGACAAGGCGCTGATGTCGAGCCAGACCGCCAGCGGCAGGCCGGCCAGCATCGCCAGGACGAGCGGGATCAGCAGCCAGCCGCTGAGGCGGCTGGAGGCGGCCGTGGATTTCATTTCCGTGAGTGTGGTCATGGTGTGCCTCCCCCCGGATGCACGAGCGGCGCAATTCAATGACGGCGAATTACCCGCCCGCACTGTAGGGCAATGGACCCGCCTGCGACAATCGCGCCGCGACGCCGGTCGCAATCTGGCATTGTCTGGAGCTTCGGCCGATTTATGATGGGTCGGGTCGTTCCTGGGGGTATTCCGCCTTGTCACATATTTTGAAGCTTGCCGCCGCGCTCCTCGTTCTCACCCTGTCGGCCTGCGCCGACAATGCCGACCGGCAACAGGCGGCGACCGATGCGCCGCAGAGCATCGGCGAAACAACGTCGGGCGAGCTGCTCGCCTATCTGGCGCGAGTGAAATCGACCCGCCCAGGCGCCTTCGCGGTCTCGTCGGACGGCGCGGACAGCTTCTATGCCTGGTGCGACGACATCACCTGCATGACCACGAACTATTCGATCCCCGCGCTCAATGGCTGCCGCAGCATTTCGGGCAAGGAATGCTACGTGCTCTATGTCCGCAACCAGCCGCGCTTCGCCTTCAGCCGCCGGGTGGATGGCGCCACGGGCCGCCACGGCTCGCAGGAGCAGCCGGCGCTGGAATTCGACTGAGTCACGATATCTTTTCCCCGAGGTATCTTTCCTTGGGCATCTTTCCTTGGGGCATCTTTCCTTGAGGCGGGGCTGATCCGAAGCCCCCGGCCATAGCCGGAACCAAATCGCCAGCCAGGTTTTCCTTCATCGCGAGCGCCATGGGATGGCGCATATCCGGCTCGCGCGGATGGCGCGTTGCCTTTTGCCTGGTCACGAACCTCTTCAGGAGATCGGAAATGGCAGACAACACCGAACGCAGCAGCGGCAACAATAACAATGCGCTCTATTTCATTGTCGGCGGCCTGGTGGTGATCGCCGGCATCTTTCTGTTCCTCTACGTCAATGGCCATATCGGCGGCGCCAACGACGTCAACGTGAACGTGACGCCGCCAGCGGCCACTGCGCCGGCAACAGACGCGCCTGCGGCGCCTGAACCGGCCGCGCCGGCGCCTGCTCCATCAAGCAACTAAACTCCAGCTATGAT
>DASZQC010000247.1:0-3906 GCA_035549815.1 Dongiaceae bacterium | reverse complement strand
CGCCTCCATCGCCGCGATGCTCAGCATCGGCGAGCTCTTGAAACGCAAACCGGCGCATCTCTCCGGCGGCCAGCGCCAGCGCGTGGCTTTGGGCCGGGCGCTTGTCCGCGAACCGAAGGCGTTCCTGCTGGACGAGCCGCTGTCCAACCTCGACGCGAAGCTGCGCGCGGCGATGCGCACCGAACTGATCAAGCTGCACCAGAAGCTCGGCACCACCATCATCCATGTCACCCACGACCAGGTCGAGGCCATGACCATGGGCCAGCGCATCTGCATCATGCGCGACGGCGAGATCGTGCAGGTCGGTGCGCCCATGGAGGTCTATCGCAACCCGGCCGACACCTTCGTTGCCGGGTTCCTGGCCAGCCCGCCGATGAACCTCATTGCTGGCCGTCTCGACGCGGGCAACGGTGGCCTCGCCGCGGCCGCCGGCAATGCGCGGCTGCAATTGCCGGCTCCGTTGCAGGGCGCCTATGCCGGCCATAGCGGCAGCGATGTGATCCTCGGCGTGCGGCCGGAGGATTTCCATCTCAACGGGTCGGAGCTGACGCTCGGCCAGCCGGTGCAGGTCTCAACGGTGGCGCTGGAAGTGCTCGGCCCCGAGGTGATCCTGGTCTGCGAGCTGGGCGGCAAGGGCGGGCCGGAGATCATGGTGCGCTGCCCGCGCGATTTTATCGCGAAGCCCGGCCAGAGCCTGACCCTGCATTACGACCTGTCGCAGATCCATGTGTTCGACAAGGCGACGACCAAGGCGCTGCCGCGCCCGTCGCTGTCCTAATCCCAATTGGAGCAAGTCATGAACCTGAAGCAGACTTTTGGCGTTGCCAAGCCGATCATCGGCATGGTGCATCTGCCGCCATTGCCCTCGGCGCCGCTCTACGATGCCAAGGGCGGCATGAACAAGATCATCGATTCCTGTGCCAAGGACATCGAGGCGCTGCAAGCGGGCGGCGTCGATTGCGTCATGTTCGGCAACGAGGGCGACCGACCCTATCTGCTGAAAGCCTCGCCGGTGACGCTCGCCTGCATGGCTTTCGCCATTGGCGAGCTGAAGAGCCTGATCAAGGTGCCGTTCGGGGTGAACTATCTGTGGGATCCGGTCGCGACCGTCTCGCTGGCGGTGGCGAGCGGCGCCTCCTTCGCGCGCGAGATCTTTACCGGCATCTACGATTCCGACATGGGCCTGTGGGCGCCGGATGCGGCGACCGCCCTGCGTATCCGCGCCGATTGCCACCGCGCCGATCTGAAGCTGCTGTTCAACATCAATGCCGAATTCGCCTCGCCGGTCGGCACCCGCTCCATCGCCCAGCGCGCCAGGAGCGCGGTGTTCTCCTCGCTGGCCGACGTGGTGCTGGTCTCCGGCCCAATGACCGGGCAGCCCGTGGAAGCCGCCGAGCTGAAACTGGCGAAAGACGCCCTGCCGGACACGCCGGTCTTCGCCAACACCGGCGTCAACATCGACAACGTCACCGACGTGCTGAAGATCGCCGACGGCTGCGTCATCGGCAGCCATCTGAAGGTCGACGGCAACACCTGGAACAATGTCGACAAGGCGCGGGTGAAGCGCTTCATGGACAAGGTGCGCAAGCTGCGGAAGTAGCCCCGCAATGGCGCTGCTGCTCGGCCTGGATATCGGCACCACCTCCACCATCGGCATCATCATCGACGACCAGGGCGCAACCCTGGCCGTGGAAAGCCGCCCGGTTACCTTCCATTCCGACCACGCCAATTGGGCGGAGGAAGACCCGTCGCAATGGTGGGCCAATGTGGGAGATATCTGCGGCGCCCTGATCGCCAAGGCGAAGATCGCGCCAGGCGATATCTCCGGCATCGGCGTGACCGGCATGCTGCCGGCCATCATCCTGCTCGACGAGGCGGGCAATCCGCTGCGCCGCTCGATCCAGCAGAACGACGCGCGCGCCACGGCCGAGCTGGACCGCTATCGCGCGGCCATGCCGGAAGCCGACTTCCTGCGCCTGACCGGCACCGGCTACAGCCAGCAGCTCGTCGGGCCGAAGCTGATGTGGCTTCGCGCGCATGAGCCCGAGCTCTTCAAGCGCGCGAAGCACGTGGTCGGCGCTTCCGACTACATCACCTGGCGCCTGACCGGATCGCTGCAGGTCGAGCATAATTGGGCGCTGGAATCCGGTTTCGTCGCTATCGGCACCGGAGCCTACGACGCGCGCCTGGTGGCGCTGGCCGCGATCGACGCGGCGATGCTGCCGCCGATCCGCAAGAGCCACGAGATTGTCGGCGCGGTCAGCGCGCGGGCGGCCCAGCAGACGAGCCTGAAGCCCGGAACGCCGGTGGTCGCCGGCTGTGCCGACCATGTCGCCTCCGCCTTCGTCTGCGGCGCGTCGGGCAATGGCGACCTGGTGATCAAGTTCGGCGGGGCGGGGGACATATTGCTGTCGTCGGACAAGCCGGTCACCGACCGCCGCCTGTTCATCGACTATCACATCGTGCCCGGCCTCTATTTCCCGAACGGATGCATGGCGGCCAGCGGCACGTTCCTGAACTGGATCGTCGCCAATTGGGCGGGTGGGGAGAAAGACGCGGCGCGCGCCGCCGGCCTCTCCATCCATCAATGGCTCGACCGCAAGGCGGCGGAGGTCGCGCCGGAGAACGATCTGCTGTTCCTGCCCTATGTGCTGGGCGAGAAGACGCCGCTGATGGACCCGTATGCGCGCGGCACCCTCGTGGGTCTCGGCCTGCATCACGATCTGCGCCACATCTGGCGGGCGGCGCTGGAGGGTGTCGTCTTCGGCTTCCGCCATCATGTCGATGTGTTCGGCGAATGCGGCCTTTCAGTCACGCAGGTTTTCGCGGCCGACGGCGGGGCGGCCAGCGATCTGTGGCTGCAGATCGCGGCCGATGCTCTGGGCCGACCGGTCTACCGGATCGATCGCCATCCGGGCTCCTGCCTTGGGGCCGCTTTCGTCGCGGCGATCGGCACGGGCGCCCTCGCGGATTGGTCCGACATCGGCCGCTATGTGGCGCGGGGCCGTTGCTTCGAGCCGCGGGCGGGCGCGGCGGCGGCGCTCGACGGGAAATACGCTTTGTGGCGCGATACCTACCGGCGCCTGCAAAGTCTCTACCCGCAACTCGGAAAATCTCCGAAATCATAGGGCTCTATGTGATATTGCGAGGCATTCGCAAATAAGCTAAGACGGGCACGCCAGTGTCCAGTCGGCGGCCGGAAATCCGGGCGCGGCGGGAGCCTGTGCGCAACACACGGAATGGCCCGTCGAGCATGACAGAGCGCGTGATCCTGCAACGCTATGGTTTGACCTTGCGCGTCTGCGCGCTGCTCCTGGCTTTGGGCGCGGCCGACCTTGCGGCATCGCTAGCGTTCGCTCAGGAAACGCCGACCGCGCCCGCCGCGGAAAGCGCACCCGCATCGCCCGACGCTGCGGCGCCGTCCGAATCCGCGTCCGATCCCACGCAGCCGGCCGACCCCGTCGGCGACCTCTCCATCGATCCGGAAACCGGCCTGCCGATTGACCCGGCGACCAGCGTCGCCATCGATTCGTTGGCCGGGCTGCCGATCGCCCCGGAAGGCGAAGCGCTGCTGCCGCAGGATCTGTCGCCCTGGGGTATGTTCATGCAGGCCGATTGGGTGGTGAAGGCGGTGATGATCGGCCTCGCTTTCGCGTCAATCGTCACCTGGACTGTGTGGCTGGCGAAGACGCTGGAACTGGCGTCCTGCCGCCGCCGCGCGCGACGCACCCTGCAGGCCTTGCAAGGCTCCACCTCGCTGGGCGAGGCGGTCGCTTCGGTGAGTATCCGCGATGGCGCCGCCGCCGCGCTGGTACAGGCCGCCGCGCACGAGATGCGCCTGTCGTCCGGCCTCGATGCGGCCGGCATCAAGGAGCGCCTGGGCCTGGTGACCGACCGCATCGTCCA
>DASZQC010000246.1:0-25720 GCA_035549815.1 Dongiaceae bacterium | reverse complement strand
CAGATGACGCGGTCCCTCCGCTCAGCGGTGTATGTTGGGCGCATGGTGGCGCGCCACGCGCGAGACCGCCTGGGCTATCGCCGAGGAACGCGGCTGGTGAACGGCAACGGGCTGATCGCAAGCCTGGCGGCGAGCGCGTTCCGTCGCGGCATTCGTTTGTGGCTCAGTTCGCCGGTCGTCGAGCTCATTCGCGATGCCGACCGTGTCGCCGGCGCAATTATCGAGCGCGAGGGACAGCGCGTGCGGATCAGTGCGCGCCGTGGCGTGGTTCTCGCGTGCGGCGGATTTCCGGGAGACGAGACGCGCAAGAGCCGCGTGTATCCGCACATCGCTGCCGGCAAAACCCATGTCCGCTTGCCGCCGCCCGGCAACGCCGGCGACGGGCTGCGGCTCGCGCGATCGGTCGGCGGAACGTTTCGCGAGGACGTGCACCACCCCGCGGCGTGGACGCCCGTATCGCTGGTACCGCAGGCGGATGGCTCCGTGGTGCCCTTTCCGCATTTCTTCGAGCGGGGCAAGCCGGGCTACATCAGCGTTGACCGCCGCGGCCGGCGCTTCGTGAACGAGGCGAAATCGTACCATGTGTTCGTGCCGGCGATGATCGAGGCGTGCCGGAGCGACAGGGACGTGGAGGCGTGGATCATCTGCGATCATCGGGCGATCCGCCGCTTCGGGCTCGGCGCGCTTGGTCCGGCTCCCGTGCCGATCCAGCCGTTCGTCAAATCGGGATATATAAAGAGGAGCGAGACGGTCACCGGCCTGGCCGAAGCCTGCGGCATCGATCCGAATGGACTTGAACGCACGATCAGCCAGTTCAACGGCCCGGCGAGGCGCGGCGAGGATCCGCAATTCCACCGCGGCTCGGACGCCTATCAGCGCTTCAACGGCGCGGCGAGCCACTCGCCAAATCCGTGCGTTGCTCCCCTCGATCGGCCGCCGTTCTACGCGGTGCGCGTCGTTCCGAGCGAGCTTGGTACGTTCGCGGGCATAGGCACCAATCGTCACGCGCAGGTCGTCGATGGCGACGGCCAGCCGATAGCGGGCCTCTATGCCGTCGGCAATGACGCCGCCAGCGTGATGGGCGGAACATATCCCGGTGCCGGCATCACCATCGGCCCGGCGATGACCTTCGGCTACATCGCGGCGCGCCATCTCGCCGGTCGCGATCAGCAGACCGCCGACCGCCCGGCAAACTGAAGTTGGAGCCGCGGAATTTCAGCTCGCAACGGGCATCGGCAGCGTCCACTGCCCATAGGGGCGACGCGCCAGGGACCCGTTGTAGTACTGCGATTGTCCGGTCACCTCGAGGCCCAGCCAAGCCGGCCGCTCGAAGTGCTCGCGCTCGTCACCCAGCTCGATTTCGGCGATGACCAGGCCGGCGTTCTCGCCGAGGAACTCATCCACCTCCCAGCATTTGCCCAGCCAGGGCACAGTATATCGAATTTTTTCGATCAGGCCGGAATGGCGCAAACACAGCAGCGATTCAGCATCCAGGACCGAAATCGGGCATTCCACCTCCAGCCGGCGCAATTCCGCGCGCTTCGACTTGATGGTGATCATCGCTTGCTTGTCGTCGTTGATGCGAACACGCGTCGTGGAGCGCTCCCCGGACGCCAGATATGCCTGGCGGATACTGGAACGCGACGTTGCCAGTGCCCGCCAATGATCGCCGCGCACCAAAAATTTTCGTTCGATCTCAATCGCCATAAAAACCCCGCCTCGCCAGCCCTCGAGGCCATACTAGCAGAGCGCGGTTCGTTGGCGTCAACTGCCGACACAGAACTTTTGCAGGCCATTCCGCTGAGGCGCGGAAATGTAGAAGGGCGCAGCCACGGTCTGCCTTGGCTGTAGGCAGAAAATTCATCCACAACCTTTGAGGTGCGGCGACGAGCCCCGTTGCCAACGCGCATGCTCGGGTCAGCGGCGCCCATCGCCGGGACAAGCGCGCATTGTTAGGGATGTTTCGCGCGAACCAGGAGGGCGAGCATGCCTTTCAAGATCGCGGTTGGCGACGGCGGACAACCGGGGATGTTCAGGTCCACCGGGACGACGGACGACACCGGGCCGGCACACGCGTAGCTGTCCGCGAAAATCCCGCAATTGATTCCACAGTCGCCAAGCGCGATCACCAGCTTCGGGTTGGGCATTGCCTGGTAGGTGCGCTCGAGTGCTTCACGCATGTTCTTTGTCACCGGCCCCGTCACCATCAGCACATCGGCGTGACGAGGCGAGGCGACGAAGCGCAGGCCAAAGCGCTCCAGGTCATAGAACGGGTTGCTGAGCGCATGGATCTCCAGTTCGCAGGCATTGCAGGAGCCGGCGTCCACATGGCGGATGGAGAGGGAACGGCCAAGCCGCTGGATCGCGGCGCGGTTGATGCTCTCCCCGAGCTGCGCCAGCGCAGCCTCGTCGGCGGCAGGCGCCCTTTCGGTGACGGCCGGTTGCAGCAGACTGGTGAAAAGCAGCTTGCGCATGGCGATGCTTAGAGGTCGTGGCCCGAGTACGAGCAGTTGAACGATTTGTTGCACAGAGGAAAGTCGGCAACGATGTTGCCTTCGATGGCAGCTTCGAGCAGCGGCCACTGGAACCAGGACGGGTCGCGCAGGTGGCAGCTCGATACCAGGTCGCTGGAACCGAGCCGCACCCAGCATAGGATGTCGCCGCGGAAACCTTCGACCAGGGCGATGCCCTCTGCCCCGGTGCGGCCCGCACCCGTGTTGACGATGGCCCCGGCCGGCAGCCGCTCGACGATCTGCTCGATCAGGCTGAGAGACTGTTTGACCTCTTCGATGCGCACCCACACGCGTGCATCGACGTCGCCGGCGGTCCTGTGCGGCACGTCGAACGACAAGTGGGTGTACGGCGCATATCCCGGCCGCTTACGCGCATCGAACGTCCGCCCCGAGGCGCGGCCGATGAAGCCTCCCGCGCCGTAGCGTCGGGCCAGTTCGCGGCTCAGCACGCCGGTGGTGACGGTGCGGTTCTGCAGGGAGGCGGTGTTGTCATAGAGCTCAACCAGCTCGGGAAAACGCCGCCGGATGGTGCGAACAAGGGCGTGCAGCTTTGACACCCCGCCCTGGTCGAGATCGCAGGCGACGCCGCCGGGCACGACCCGGTCCATCATCAGGCGGTGGCCGAAGCAGGCATCCGACGTACGCAGCACCTGCTCGCGCAAGATGCCACAGTGAGCATGCATGAGAGAAAACGAGGCGTCGTTGCAGATGGCGCCGATGTCGCCCAGGTGGTTCGCAAGGCGCTCCAGCTCTGCCATCAGGCCGCGCAGCCACACGGCCCGGCTCGGCACCTCGACATCCTGGGCCGCCTCTATCGCGCGCGCGAATGCCAGCGCGTAAGCGACCGTGCTGTCGCCAGAGACGCGTCCGGCAAGGCGCGCGGCCCGCGAGAGCGGCGCGTTGACCATCAGCTTGTCGACACCCTTGTGGGTGTAGCCCAGACGCTCTTCCAGGCGCACGACCGTCTCGCCGCTCACATTGAACCGGAAATGCCCGGGCTCGATAGTGCCGGCGTGGACCGGCCCGACCGGAATTTGATGCAGCGGCGGACCTTCGGCGCTCAGGAAGGCATAGGCTTCGCCATTGGCCGGGACAGGTTCGTGCGCGCCGAGCGGATGCCGCACGCCCCAACGGGAGTGATCGAGCCAATGGCGCGTGTCCGGACAACCCTCGGCCTGCAGGCCGTACAAATCGCTTATGGCGCGTTCCAAGCGCAGGGCCGGTGCATGGGCCTGGGCGACAGAAGGAAAGTGGCGGTCGGACGCGGCCAGGCTGATCACCAGCGGTGGCGTCTCCGTTTCTCCTGCCAGGGCGAGATGGACGTGCTTTCCATCGCTCCACAGCCCGAGCAGCGTCGCCTGGCCCGCGGCAATGCCGAGTACCGCGTTCTGCCACACATCCTTGTCGACGGTGATGCGCGCCCACGGACGGCACTGCGCGGCAGGCTTGCCGCTCTGGCTGAGTGCGGTCACGAACGCCATCTCAGCCCCCTACCCCAACAGCCTTGCCACGCTCTGGAACCACTCGACCATCGGGCCCGGCAAGTAAATGCCGGCGCCGGCGACCAGGGCCAGATGCGCAAATAGCGGGACATACGACGCATCGACGGGCGCGGCGCGGCCGACGGGCTTGCCGAAGGCCAGGTCGCTGACCCGCAACATCAGTGCACCGAACGCGACCAGAAGGCCGAACACCAGCAGGACGGCAAGAAGGGGCTCGCGCGCGAATGTGGAGCTGACGATGAGAAACTCGCTGGTGAAGATGCCGAGCGGCGGCAAGCCGGCAATGGCGATGACTCCCAGCACCAGACCCCAGCCCAACACCGGGTGACTGGCCGTCAGCCCGTTGATGTCCGCGATCTTCTGTGTGCCTTTGGCCTGGGCGATGTGGCCAACGGCGAAGAAGATTGCCGACTTCGTCAGCGAGTGCATGGTCATGTGCAGGAGGCCGGCGAAATTGGCCAGCGCCCCGCCCATGCCGAAGGCAAATGTAATGATGCCCATGTGCTCGATCGAAGAGTAGGCGAACATGCGCTTGATGTCGCGCCGCCGATACAGCATGAAGCCGGCGAAGATCAGCGACAGCAGGCCCAGCGTCATCATCAGCGGCCCCGGCGCCAGCGCGGCGGGATTGGCCGCGAGCAGCATCTTGAAGCGGAGCAGCGCGTAGAGGGCAACGTTCAGCAGCAGCCCCGACAGCACGGCGGAGATGGGCGTGGGGCCCTCGGCATGCGCATCGGGAAGCCAGGCGTGCAGCGGCGCCAGCCCCACCTTGGTGCCGTAGCCCAGCATGAGGAAGACGAAGGCAATGTTGAGAAGCGCGGGGCTGAAGTCACCGGCCTTGTCGATCAGCACGGTCCACACCATCGCGTCGTGGCCCTCGCCGATCACCGGCCGGGCGGCCATGTAGACGAGGATGGTGCCGAACAGGGCCAGCGCGATGCCGACGCTTCCAAGGATGAAGTATTTCCAGGCCGCCTCGAGCGCCGCGTGCGTGCGGTAGATGCCGACCATCAGCACGGTGGTCAGCGTGGCAAGCTCAATGGCAACCCACATCAGGCCGATGTTGTTGGCGAGCAGACCGAGGTTCATGGCGAACATCAGGGTCTGGTACATGGCGTGGTAGAAGCGCAGGTGGCGCGGCGCCAGCCGGCCGGTTTCCAGTTCGTGCGCGATGTAGCTTGCGCTGAACACCGCCGTGGTGAAGCCCACGAACGTCGACAGCACGATGAACACCACGTTGAGGTCGTCGACAAACAGGTGTCCGCCGCGCGGCGGCCGATCGACCAGCAGGAAGAGCGCCGCAATCAGCGTCGCCAGCGAGGCCAGCAGATTGAGCCGCGCTCCGAGCCAGTATCCGGGCAGCACCGCCAGTATGCAGGCCGCCGCCGCCGGGATCACCAGGACGGCGTGCAGGGCATCGAACGGCAGATCGAACAGCGCGGCGTTCATCGGCGCTCCCCCCGGAACTCGTCGAGCGCCTGCACGTCGACCGTGTCGAAACGCTCGCGAATGCGAAACAGGAACACGCCGATGACGATGAAGGCGACCAGCACGGAGAAGGCGACGCTGATCTCCACGACCAGCGGCATGCCCTTGGCGCCCGTCGCCGCCAGGATCAGCCCGTTCTCGAGCGACATGAAGCCCACGACCTGGCTGACGGCGTTGCGCCGCGTCACCATCATCATGAGACCCAGCAGCACGACCGAAAGCGCAAACGCCAGATCCTCGCGGGCGAGGGGATCGGCCTGGGCCGTCGCCTTGAGCATGACCGCCATCGAAAGCGCCACCAGGCCCATTCCGGCGAGCATCGTGGGGCCGATGCCGACCACCGTCTCGATGATGCGGTGAATGCCGAGCCGCGCGACCACGCGGTGCAGCGCGACGGGAATAATGATCGCCTTGAGGAACAGGGCGATCAGGGCCGTCACGTAAAGGTGCGGGGCGTGCTGGATGTAGGCCTGCCAGGCCACGGACGCCGACAGCGCCACCGCCTGCAGCGCGAACATGTTGAGCAGGCCGTACATGCGATCCTGGTAGAGCAGCAGGAAGCTCGTCAGCACGAGGCTTCCGGCCAGCAGATGCGCCATGTCGAGTGACATGCTGTCCATCAGAAGCTCCGCGACATGAAGCGCAGCAGGGTGCCGAGCAAGCCGAGCATCAGGGCGATGCCCAGGAAATCCGGCACGCGGAACACGCGCATCTTGGCGATTGAGGTTTCAAGCAGAACGAGCAGGAAGCCGCCGACGGCCATCTTTCCCACGTAGCAGACGATGCCGAAGGCGTAGTCGGGAAGCGCGCCTTCTGCCGGCGCCAGTCCCCACGGCACGAAGATGCAGCCGATCAGGGAGAGGTAGAGCAGGAGCTTGAGGGCGGCCGCGAATTCGATCACGGCAAGGTGCCGGCCGGAGTATTCGAGCACCATCGCCTCGTGCACCATCGTCAGCTCCAGGTGCGTGGCCGGATTGTCGACGGGGATGCGCGCGTTTTCCGCCAGTGCAACGATCACCAGCGCCGCCAGCGCCAGGCCCAGCGACACGCGCAGGCTGCTGTGTGTCAGCATGAATTGCGCGATGACCGAGAGCTGGGTCGAACCGGCGAGCAGCGCCAGCGTGAAGGCGATCATGATCATCGCCGGCTCGGCAAGCGAGGCGAACATCATCTCGCGGCTCGAACCGATGCCGCCGAAGCTCGTGCCGACGTCCATCCCCAGCAGCGCGAGGAAGAAGCGCGCCGAGCCGATCAGGGCCGCGATCGCGATCAGATCGGCCGTCCAGGAGAAGGCCAGGCCGGTGGCAAAGGTCGGCACCAGCGCGGCTGCCACCCAGGTCGTTGAGAAAATCATGTAGGGGCCGCTGCGGAACAGCCAGGAAGCGTTGTCGGCGAGCACCACCTCCTTGCGCATGAGCCGGAGGAGGTCGCGGTAGGGCTGCAGCAGCGGCGGCCCGCGCCGATGCAGCATTTGCGCCTTGACCTTGCGCGTGAAGCCAAGCAGCAGCGGCGCCAACGCCAGCACCAGCCCCATCTGCACGGCCTGGACGGTGAGATCGCGGATCAGGGCCATATGGCGACCATCAGCAGAAGCGCCACCAGGGCGACGAAGACCAGGCTCAGGTATTGGCGGATGGTCAGGAACTGCAGCGTGTTGAGCCGTTCCGCCGCGACGCGCACAGCATGCCCCGATGGCGCGTACATGCCTTCCCACACAAGGTCGCGCAGGCTGACCGTCAGGCGCGCGGGGCGCAGGTCGCCGGGCTCGGGCATATCGACCTGCTCGCGGGCCTGGAAAACGACGGGCCCGAATACGCGGCGGATCGGCTGGGCGAAGCTCTCGGCGGTGTATTGCGTCGCCGGGCTGGCGTCCGGGAAGCCGCAGTCCCAAGCCGGACCGCGGCGCAGCGAGCGCGAGGCGAAGCGGTGGATGATCTCGATGGCCAGCAGCGTGGAGACCGTGATGAAAACGAATACGAGCAGCCCGTTGTAGGAGCTCCGGCTTTCCGCGACGGGGACGATCGACAGCCAGGCGATGCCGGCCTGCGGTGGCATCGCCTGCCCGAGCAGCAGGCGCGTGGCGGGTGCCAGCGCATCGATGATGATGCCGGGGAACAGCCCGACCAGGACGCAAAGCGCGAGCAGGAAAGCCATCGCCGAACGCGAAAAGACATCGGGTTCCGACACTGACGACAGCGGCATCCGCGGACGGCCCAGGAACGTCACGCCGTAGGCGCGCACGAAGCAGGCGGCGCACAGGGCAGCGCCAAGAGCCAGCATCGCGCCGACGGCCGGTACCATCAGCTTCAGGCTCCATTGCGACAGGTCGGGGCTCAGCAGGATGGCCTGAAAGATCAGCCACTCGGACACGAAGCCGTTAAGCGGAGGCAGCGCGGAGATCGCGAGGCTGGCGCCCAGCGCAAGAAAGGCGGTCAGGGGCATCCTGTGGATGAGGCCGCCCAGCTTTTCGATGTCGCGCTGGCCGGTTGCGGTGAGCACGGCCCCGGCAACGAAGAACAGCAGGCTCTTGAACAAGGAATGATTGAACGCATGCAGGAGCGCGGCCGTGAAGGCGAGGGCGGACGCGGCCGTCATGCCGTTGGCCTTGAACGCCAGCGCGAGGCCGAGGCCGATGAAGATGATGCCGACGTTCTCGATCGTGCTGTAGGCGAGCAGCCGCTTGAGGTCGCGCTGCATCAGGGCGCTGAGCACGCCGAGCACGGTGCTGATGCTCCCGACCGCCAGCACGGGGATGCACCACCACCAGGCCGGCGCGCCGGCCAATTCGAAGGCAATGCGCACGAAGCCGTAGATCGCCACCTTTGTCATGACGCCGCTCATCAGCGCGGAGACATGGCTGGGCGCGGCGGGATGGGCCAGCGGGAGCCACGCATGCAGCGGGACCAGGCCGGCCTTCGAGCCGGCCCCCAACAGGGCGAGCAGCAGAACGAGGCCGGTTGCCCAGTCGGCGCGCACAACCTCTCCCATGCCGGCGAACGTGTATTTGCCGCTGGCACCGGCGAGCAGGCCGAACGACAGCAGCAGCGCCAGCGTGCCGAAGCTCGCCATCATGATGTAGACGTAGCCGGCGCGACGGTTCTCGGCGTCCTCGTGATGGGCCATCACCAGCGCCCAGGACGCGAGCGACATGAACTCCCAGGAGAGAAGGAAGGTGAAGGCGTCGGCCGCCAGCACGACAAGGTTCATGCCGGCGAGAAACGCCGGATAGAACGGAAGCACGCGCCCGGGCGACTGTTCATGCCGCCCGTGGCCGAGCTCGAACAGGCTGGCACACGCGGTGCCAAGATTGACGATGCAGAGAAACGGCGCGGCAAGCGCGTCGAGACGGAAGTGTGCGCCGATCCAGGGCAACCCCACCGGCAGCGACAAGGACAGCGCGCCGCCACCGCCCACCAACTGGACCGTGGCCGCGCCGAGGAGGAAAACGCTGACCGCCATGCAGGCGGCGTAGATCGCGAAGCTGCCGAGGCGCCACTGGCACGCCGGGACGGCGATCAGCGCCAAGCCGAGAAGCGCGGCAACTCCCCACAGTGCGGCGGCGAGCAACATGTCGATCCGTCCGGCCCCTAGCTCGTCCGCCCCCGTGGGTTTGCGGCATCGCCGTGGCGGCCGCCCGCACCAGACTTGAGCCTGACGCCGCGCCCACCTCCGCGGCTCACGGCATCCTCGCCGATCAGCTCGATGCCGGCTTTGTCCAGCGCCCAAATGAGCTTCATGAGGGAATCGACATTGCCGCGAACGATGTCGCCGCTCGCCTCCATTCGCTGGATAGTCGGCAGCGACAGGCCGGCGATGTCGGCAAGCTGGCGCTGGTCGAGATCGAGCAGCGCACGGGCAGCCCGCATCTGCCGGGAAGTTATCATGCAGTTACGGCTTATTATGATGTCTCAGCGATCAGTATCGATTGGTAACACATGCATCGAGGCGGCTCAAGCTGCTCCCGCGGGTAGCGACATTATGGTCCACATGCGTTTGGGCTGCAGGGTAGGCGGCCAGCCGAGCGCCCTCACCAGACACATCGCAACGCAGGCAGGAGGGTTGCGCTCACATGACGGTCGCCGAATGCTGGGGCCAACTGAAGGATAGACCGAGATGGCGTTGACCCTCCACTCCCACCCGCTGGCGTCGTATTGCTGGAAAGTCCTGATCGCGCTCTACGAGAAAGGTCTCGAGTTCGAGGCGCGCACCGTCGATCTCGGCAATCCTGCCGCGAAGGCCGCGTTCGAGGCGCTGTGGCCGACCGCCAAGATCCCGCTGCTCGATGACGGCGGAACGATCGTTCCCGAGACCTCGATCATCATCGAGCACCTCGAGCGCTATCCCGGCAACGCGCAGCTGCTCCCGAGCGACCCGCAGGCGCGGCTGCAGGCGCGACTCTGGGATCGCATCTTCGACTGCTACGTGATGGACCCCATGCAGCACTACATCGCCCAGCACCTGCGGCCGGTGCAGGAACGGGACGCACGCACCTTGAAGGAGGCAGCCGCGCGACTGTCTGCCGCGTACGATCTCATCGAGAGCCGCATGGGCGATCGGCCGTGGGCGGCCGGCGCGGAGTTCAGCATGGCCGACTGCGCCGCGGCTCCCGCCCTGTTCTATGCCGTGACGATCGCGCCGCTTCCCGGCTCGCACACGACGCTGAACGGCTACTTCGAGCGGTTGATGTCGCGGCCCTCCGTTCAACGCGTGATCGGGGAGGCGGCTCCGTACTTTTCCTATTATCCGCTGCACGGCTCGATTCCGGCGCGCTTCCTGCCGGCCCAATCCGGACCGGCTTGAAGGCGCGTCAATGCGGCCCGCAAGCGGGCATGCCAGGATGCTGTCGTCGGCGCCGCACCCCTCCCGTTTCGCGCCGACACGGTCGTTTTCGCTCCTGGCGGAAAGGCGCGGGGGGTTCTAAAAGGTCGCTAAGGGCCTGGGACGTTCATCCGGCCGCAGGCCTGCATCGTATCGCGATATTTCCGCAAGCTCAGTGAGGTTGGTTGTGTTGAGGTTCCTTATCGCCGCAGCAGCGGCCGCGTGCGCCTTCTGCAACGCAGCGCTGGCGCAAGACATCAAGATCGCGCACGTCTACGACAAGACCGGCGCGCTCGAAGCGTATGCCAAGCAGTCCCACATCGGCTTCATGCTGGGCCTCGAATACGCCACCGCCGGCAAGATGGAGGTTCTGGGCCGCAAGATCGTGGTGATCGAGAAGGACACGCAGAACAAGCCGGATGTCGGCCGCACGGTGCTGGCCGAGGCCTACGGCGACGACAACGCGGCGCTTGCGGTCGGCCCGGTGAATTCGGGTGTCGCGCTCGCCATGCTGCCGGTCGCGCAGGAGAACAAGAAAATCCTGCTGGTCGAGCCGGCGGTGGCCGACTCCATCACCGGCGCCAACTGGAACCGCTACATCTTCCGCACCAGCCGCAACTCCTCGCAGGACGCGGTGTCCAACGCCGTGGCGCTCGGCAAACCCGGCGTGTCGATTGCGACGCTGGCACAGGACTATGCGTTCGGCCGCGACGGCGTGGCAGCCTTCAAGGCCGCGCTGGCGTCCACGGGTGCAAAGCTGGTGTTTGAGGAATACGCCAAGACCGACACCACCGACTTCACGGCCAATGCACAGCGTCTGTTCGACGCGCTGAAGAACGAGAAAGGCCGCAAGTTCATCTTCGTGATCTGGGCCGGCGCCAACAACCCGCTGGGCAAGCTCAAAGCGCTGCAGCCGGAGCGCTTCGGCATCGAGATCGCAACCGGGGGCAACATCCTCGCCGCGCTGAAGGCATACAAGGAGCTGCCGGGCATGGAGGGCGCCACCTATTACTACTATGAGATCCCGAAGAACCCGGTGAACGACTGGCTCGTGGCCGAGCACAAGAAGCGCTACAACAGCCCGCCCGATTTCTTCACCGCCGGCGGCATGGCGGCGGCCATCGCCGTGGTGGAAGGCATCAAGAAGGCCGGCGGCACCGACACCGAAAAGCTGATCGCCGCCATGGAAGGCATGAAGTTCATGACGCCCAAGGGCGAGATGATCTTCCGGCCCGAGGATCACCAGGCGCTGCAGTCGATGTACCATTTCAAGATCAAGGTCGATCCGAACGTGGAGTGGGGCATTCCCGAGCTGGTCCGCGAGCTCAAGATCGAGGACATGAAGATCCCGATCCTGAACAAGAAGTGATGCCGTCTTCCCCCTCTCCCCGTTCGCGGGGAGAGGGGAGTTGCATCGCCCGCGATTTTTCCATGGCCGCCGCAGCTCCAGCGCTCGAAACGGAAAACCTCACCATCCGCTTCGGAGGCCACGTCGCCGTCGATGCGGTGAGCTGCGGCTTCGCGCGCGGGACGTTGACCGCCATCGTCGGTCCCAACGGCGCCGGCAAGACCACGTACTTCAACCTGATCTCCGGCCAGCTCAAGGCGACGGCCGGCACGGTGCGGCTCAACGGCCAGGATATCTCGCGGGCAGGTGTTGCCGAGCGAACGCATCTCGGCATCGGCCGCGCCTTTCAGCTTACCAACCTGTTTCCCGACCTGACGGTGCGCGAGAACGTGCGCCTGGTGGCGCAGGCCAAGGCGCGGCGCGGCTTCGACATCCTGTCGATGGCCGACGCGCACGCCGAGCTGATCGCGCAGGCGGACTCGGTGCTGGCGCAGGTGCGGCTGCTGGAGGCGGCCGATCGCAAGGTGGCGGCGCTGCCGCACGGCGACCAGCGCAAGCTGGAGGTGGCGATGCTGATTGCGCTCGGCTCGCCGGTGCTGATGTTCGATGAGCCGACCGCCGGCATGAGCGTCGACGAGGTGCCGGTGATCCTCGACCTCATCACCGCGCTGAAGGCCGACCCCGCGCGCACCATCCTGCTGGTGGAGCACAAGATGGACGTGATCCGCTCGCTGGCGGATCGCATCGTCGTCCTGCACAACGGGCGGCTGGTGGCCGACGGGTCGCCGCAGGAGGTGATGGCCTCTCCGGTGGTTCAGGAGGCGTATCTGGGCATGGAGGCGGCGCGTGCCTGATCCGCTCCTCGCCCTGGAAGGGGTGCACACCCACATCGCCCAATACCACATCCTGCAGGGAGTGAGCTTCTCGGTGCCCGAGGGCGGAATTACCGTGCTGCTCGGGCGCAATGGCGCCGGCAAGACCACCTGCCTGCGCACGATCATGGGGCTGTGGCGCCCCTCGCAGGGGCGCATCGCGTTCGGCGGCGAGCAGATCGCAGGCCTCGACACGCCGGCGATCGCGCGGCGCGGCATCGCCTACGTGCCGGAGAACATGGGGCTCTTCTCCGATCTCACGGTGCAGGAGAACCTGATCCTGGCCGCGCGCTCGGGTTCGCCCGATGCCGCGCGCCTGGAGTGGCTGTTCGGCCTGTTCCCGCCGCTCAAGACGTTCTGGCGGCTGCCCGCTGGCAACCTGTCGGGCGGCCAGAAGCAGATGCTGTCGGTGGCGCGCGCGCTGATCGAGCCGCGGCGGCTCATCCTGATCGACGAGCCGACCAAGGGGCTGGCGCCGGCCATCATCAAGTCGATGACCGCCGCCATCGCCCAGCTCAAGCAGACCAACACCACCATCCTGCTGGTGGAGCAGAATTTCGCCATGGCGCGCGAGGTGGGCGACTGGGTGGCGGTGATGGACGACGGGCGCATCGTGCATACGGGGACCATGGGGGCGCTGGCGGCGGACGCCGCGCTGCAGGCGCGGCTGATGGGCCTCAGCCTGGAGGCGCACCAATGACGGACACGGCGATTGCGCCCCACATCGTGCAGCCGACGCTCGGGGAGCGGCTGGAGGCGTGGCTGCCGGTGCTGCTGGTGCCGGCGATCGCCCTCGGCGGCCTCGCGCTGATCGGGGTGCCCACGACCTGGCTGACGCTGACCGCCGCCGGCCTCGCGATGGGCATGATGATTTTCCTGATGGCGTCGGGGCTGACGATCGTGTTCGGCCTGATGGACGTCATCAATTTCGGGCACGGCGCATTCATCTCGGCGGGGGCGTTCATCGGCGCCAGCGTACTGGCGGGCCTTGCCGGCTGGACCGAGGCGGCGTCGGTGATGCTCAACATCGCGGCGCTGGCGCTGGCGCTGCTGGCGGCGGCGGCGGCGACCGGCGCGCTCGGCTGGGTGTTCGAGCGGGTCATCGTGCGCCCGGTTTACGGCTTCCACCTCAAGCAGATCCTGGTGACGATGGGCGGGCTCATCATCGCCCAGCAGCTCATCCTCGTGTTCTGGGGTCCGGACGCCATCACGCTGACGCGGCCGGAAACGCTCAAGGGCTCGCTGGTGATCGGCGGGGCGCTGGTGGAAACCTACCGGCTGCTGGCGGCCGGGCTGGGCCTTGCGGTTTTCATCGCCATGCGGATCGTGCTGACGCGCACCCGCATCGGCCTGCTGGTGCGCGCCGGCGTCGAGAACGGCGAGATGGTCGAGGCGCTCGGCTACCGCATCCGGCGGCTGTTTGTGGCGGTGTTCATGGCGGGTTCGGCGCTGGCCGGGGCCGGCGGCGCGATGTGGGCGCTCTACCAGGAGACGATCACGGCGCAGATGGGCTCCGAGATCATGATCCTGGTGTTCATCGTGGTGATCATCGGCGGCCTCGGCTCCATCGAAGGCTGCTTCATCGGCGCGCTGCTGGTCGGGCTGATGGCCAACTACACCGCCTTTCTGGCGCCAAAGGTGGCGCTCATCTCCAACATCGGCCTGATGGTGCTGGTGCTGATGTGGCGCCCGCAGGGGCTTTATGCCGTCGTCAAGGCGAAGTGAGGCGGGACGCGCGCATGCTGGTGAGACTGCTATCAGGCGACCGCCCGCGCAGCCTGGTGCTGAGCGTGCTCCTTATTGTGATCGCTATGGGGCTTGTGCTTGTACCTTTCGTATTGCCGGGTACGCGCTCGCTCGATACCGCCGCGCGCATCGCCATCTTCATCGCCCTCGTGGCCAGCTACGATCTGCTGCTCGGCTACACCGGCATCGTCTCGTTCGCGCACACCATGTTTTTCGGCCTGGGCGCCTACGGCGTTGCCATCGCGCTGAAGACGCTGGGTGCCGGCTTCGGCGCGATTGTTCTGGGCGCGGCGGCCGGCACGCTGGCGGCGGCCGTGCTCGCCCTGCTGATCGGGCTGTTCTCGCTGCGTGTGCGGGCGATCTTCTTCGCCATGGTGACCCTGGCCGTGGCGAGCGCATTCGAGCTGCTCGTGTCGCAGCTGTCCTTCCTGACCGGCGGCGAGGATGGGCTCAACTATGCCATTCCGTCCGTGCTCACACCGGGATTCCGCCTGGTGCCTGAGCCGGTGTTGGGTGTGACCATCAACGGCCGGCTCATGGCGTACTACATGATCCTGCTATGCTCCGCGGCCCTGTTCCTGCTGATGCTGCGCATGGTCAATTCACCGTTCGGCCGTGTGCTGCAGGCCGTGCGCGAGAATGCATTTCGTGCTGAGGCGATCGGTTATCGCATTGTTTACTATCGTACTGCGGCGACGGTGCTGTCCGCGGCGATCGCTGCGATTGCAGGCGCACTGCTAGCCGTCTGGCTGCGCTATACCGGTCCCGCCACCACGCTCTCGCTGGAGATCATGATCGACATCCTGCTCATGATCGTGATCGGCGGCATGGGCACCATGTATGGCGCCGTGGTGGGAACCACCGTGTTCATCATTGCCCAGAACTACCTGCAAAGCCTGATGAAGCTCGCCTCCGACGCGTCCGCCGGCGTGCCGCTGCTACCCCACCTGCTGCACCCGGACCGCTGGCTGCTGTGGCTCGGCATCCTGTTCATCCTGAGCGTCTATTTCTTCCCGTCCGGCATCGTCGGGCGGCTGCGTGGCCGCGACGCCTGAACGGTTCAGCATGCCGAGGGCCAGCCGGCCGGCCCGGCGGTCGCGGCGCCCCGGCGACTGCGATAAGCTGCGCGTCATCGGGCGGGCATGGCGCTGCCCGCCGCCCAGGGAGGCCGCATGCAGGGTAACAAGCAGCACGTGGACTTCGAAACGATCACCTATCGCGTCGCGGAGTCCGTCGCCTACGTGACGCTGTCGCGCCCGGCGCGCACCAACGCGCTGAACGGACGGATGCTGCAGGAGATCAACAGCGCGATGGATCTCGCCGAGCAGGACGCGGCTGTGCGCGCGGTCGTGGTCGCGGGCGCGGGCCACGCCTTTTCGTCGGGCTTCGACCTCAAGGAGCAGATGGAAGTCCGCCCCACGGGCTTCGAGCAGTGGAAGTCGATCCTGCGCAAGGATTTCGACGCGGTGATGCGCTTCTGGCACTGCCCCAAGCCGACCATCGCCTCGGTCCGCGGTCCGTGCCTGGCGGGGGCATTCGAGCTGAGCCTTGCCTGCGACATGACGATTGCCAGCGAGACCGCGTTCTTTGGCGAGCCGGAGCTGAAGTTCGGCGCCGGCATCGTCGTGTTGCTGCTGCCCTGGCTGGTCGGCCCGAAGATCGCCAAGGAGATCATTTTCCTTGGCGAGGACCGGCTGTCGGTGGAACGGGCACACGAGCTAGGCATCGTCAACAGGATCGTGACTGATGCCACGCTCGAAGAGGAAACTGCGCTCGTGGCGCGCCACCTCTGCGCGATTGATCCCGGACTGGTGAAACAGACCAAGCGCGCGATCAACCAGACGCTCGAGCGCCAGGGCCTGCTCGACGCCCTCGAAGCCGCGCTCGCCATCGATCTCGACATTGAAGGCCCCGGCTCGCCGGACAAGCTCGCCTTCATGAACGTCGCCAGGGCCGAAGGCCTGCGGGCGGCGATCGCCTGGCGCGACGCCCGTTTTCCTGCGAGGCGAAAGTAGATGAGCGGCGAGATAGATCTCGCGCGCTTCGTGCTCGCGGCGCCGGATTTTGCAACGGCAACCGCGAGCGTGTTCGGCGAGGCGCCGCTGGCGCACGCGGAGATCGAGGCATCCGCCCGCGCGCTGGCGGCCGAGCTGAAAGCCGCCGGGGCGGGCGCACACGAGCCGGTCGTTCTCGTGATCTCCAACCGGCCGCAGGACCTCGTCGGCTTCCTTGGCCTGTGGCTTGCCGGATGTGTCGCCGCGCCTCTTCACGTGGCGACCCCCGAGCAGGCTGCGCAGGCCTTGATCGCGCGGCTGGGCGCTCGGTTCAGGGTCAGCGCCGGCAGGCTCGAAAGGATCGGCGATGCTGCGCCGCCCGCGCGACCGCTGCTGGAGCATGCGGCGCTCATCGTTTTCACCTCCGGCAGCACTGGACAACCGAAAGGCGTGGTCGTCCGGCACCAGGCTCTTGTCTGGAAATTGCAGGTGCTGCGCCGGCTGCTCGCCTTCGCGCCCGGCGATGTCGTCGTGGTTCCCCTGCAGCTTACGTTCATTTTCGGCATATGGGTCAGCCTGCTCGCCCTGCTGTGCGGCTCTCGCCTGGTGCTCGCTCCGAAGTTTTCTGCCGACTCGCTGGCCGCAGGCGGTGCCACCGTGCTCGCCGCCGTTCCAACTCTGCTGCGCACATGGTCCGCAGAGGGGCCGTGCGACGCACCGCACCTCCGGGCGATCCTGACGGGGGGTGAGCCGTTCGGCCCCGCCCTAGCCGAGCGGCTGGCGCGGCTCCTGCCCAACGTGCAGTTTTTCGATCTGTTTGGGCTGACGGAAACCGGCTCCTGCGATTTCTGCGCCGGGCCCAGGGAGCTGCCGGTTGCGCGCGGCACGATAGGGCGTCCGACAGAGGGCGTCGCGTTTCGCATCGCCGAAGTGGCGGGGCTCGGGCTGCCCGCAGGCGTCGGCGAGCTGCAGATCCGCACGCCCGCCGTCATGGCGGGATATCTCGACGATCCCGCCCAGACGCACGCCGCGATGACAGACGGCTATTTCCGCACCGGCGACCTCGCGACACTCCGCGGCGACGGGTACGTCCAGCTCGTCGGCCGCTTGAAGGACGTGATTTCACGCGGCGGCAACAAGATCGCGCCCCTGGAGATCGAAAACCTGTTTGCGCGGCATGAAAGCGTACTGGCGGCCCTCGCCTTCGGCGTGCCGGACGACCGGCTGGGCGAGAGCCTTCACCTGATGGTCGTTGCGCGCGACCGCGGCCTGACCGAGCGCGACCTGCGCGAGTGGGCGAGAGATCGCCTGGAGCGGTTCAAGACTCCCGATGCCTTCCATTTTGTGGATGCGCTTCCCGCTGGCCGCACCGGCAAGGCGGATCGCTCGGCGGCGCGGATGTCCCTGAAGCCAGGCACATCCTGAAGTCCTCCCTTCGGGGTGTCCTGGGCGAGCGGCGCACAATGCCCCGGTCGGCCTTTCGCTGCCTTCGAATCAGTCAGTGGCAAGCGCATACCTCGCCCACCGCGCTTGCGGCCGTCCTTCGCAATTGCTCAGCGAACCGCGGCGGTCCCGCTCGCAGCGTTGACAATGGATATCCACGACGAAGGGATTAGGCGGGGGCCTGAAAATCTCTCGGCGGCGCAATTATTTCGGCAACGAACCAGACCGCTGCGGCGGGGCGCGCCGGCGTTTGAACCCCGACGACATTTCATCGCGATGCAATAGATTATGGCAACCGTCCCGCTCAGGGGGATGTGCTAAAGTCTTGCTGCAATCGGCATCAGCCTGATCATGATGACAGTAGGCGTGGCGTGGGATGTCGCGCTTCATTGATAAGGGGGGAGTTGAAATGGCCGACAATGCCAAAGGTCTCAGCGAAGACTGGCTCTCGCTGATCATCGGTCTGCTGATTTTTGTCCTGTCGCTCGGATTGCTTGCCAACATCGACCTGCTCGGCTGGGTGGTCACCACGTCCGTGTGGATGAACCTCAGTACGGCGCTCGCGCCGGTGTCGAAGACCTATTCCGGCATCGGTGGTCTCGGCTCGCTGATCGCCACCTACATCGGATTGCTGGTGTTGATGACGGCGGGCGCCGCGATCCTCCGCGCCAACGTTGGACGCTTCGTGCTCGCGTTCACCGCGGTGTTCTGGATCAGCTACATCTGCTGGATCATCGGAAGCAACGCGCACATGGCGGTCAATACGCCGGACGCGATGAAGAAGTTCGGCATCGACTGGTCGCTGCGGCTGACCTCCGAGGGTGGCTTCATCGTCGCGCTCGTTGTCGGCCTGATCATCGGCAATTTCCTGCCCGGCCTCGCCACGTGGATGAGGGAGGCGGTGCGGCCGGAGCTGTATGTCAAGGTCGCCATCGTCATTCTGGGCGGTTTCCTCGGCATCGTTTCGGCGGAGAAGCTGGGCCTGGCGACCTCGCTCATGTTCCTGGGCCTGGCTTCGATCATCGTTGCCTACCTGATCTTCTGGTCGGTCGTTTACTACGTGGCCCGCGTGTGGTTCGGGTTCAGCCGCGAATGGGCCGCGCCGCTCGCGTCGGGCATCTCCATCTGCGGCGTGTCGGCGGCGATCGCAACCGGAGGCGCCATCCGCGCAAGGCCGACCGTCGCGGTAATGGTCTCCTCGCTGGTGGTGATCTTCGCCGTGGTCGAGCTGCTCTTTCTGCCGGCCCTGGCCGACTACTTCCTCAGCAATCAGCCGATGGCGGCAGGCGCCTGGATGGCGCTGTCGGTCAAGACCGACGGCGCGGCGGTGGCGAGCGGCAGCATCACCGAGGCGCTCATTCTCGCCAAGAACGCGGCCGCCGGCGTGAAATACCAGCCGGGCTGGATCCTGGGCACGGCCGCGACCGTGAAGGTGTTCATCGACATCTTCATCGGCGTGTGGGCCTTCGTGCTGGCCTGGATCTGGACCAGGCACATTGACGTGCGGCCCGGCGACACGGCCCGCATCAGCGAGATCTGGAACCGCTTTCCCAAATTCGTCATCGGCTACGTGCTGACGTTCATCATCATCCTGCTGGTGGCGCTCAGCGCCTCTGGTCCGACGGTGGCCCGCGTCAAGGCGGCGATGGGCGAAGCCAATACCTTCCGAGGTATTTTCTTCGTGCTGACGTTCTTCACCATCGGCGTGATGAGCGATTTCCGCAAACTCTGGGAAGAGGGCATCGGCCGATTGGCCGCCGTCTATCTGCTGGCGCTGTTCGGGTTTGTGATCTGGGTCGGGCTGGCGATCTCGCTGCTCTTCTTCGCCGGCGTGAAGCCGCCGCTCATCACGGGCTAATGGGGGAACACCATGGCAGAACAGCAACCCAAGATCGCCGATGAAATGCGCAAGATGCATGCGGAGCCGCTTCTCCCGATCGAGAAGAAGCTGATCACCTGGAGTCTCGGGCTCGGCATCATCCTGCTGGTCGTTCTGGTCGCGATCAGCCGCGTGTTCATCCACGCCTGACGGCGTCGATTGGCTGAACTTAAAGAGCGTTCCCTGCCGGGTAACTCCGGCAGGAAACGCGACTTAGGCGCTGAACAAGTGATCGCGAACCAGCTGGTCAAGCTGGCTGGTCGCCTTTAGCGCCTTGCGAAGCCTGTCGCGGTCGCGCGCGGAGAGCCGCTTCACCTCGACGGCATTCGACGGCGGTATGCCCCGCTCCATGTCGGCAATCTGCTGCCCCACGATCAGGTCCATGAACACGCCGTGCGCCTCGAGGAGGGCATCGAAGTCCTGGCTGCCCATGCCCAGGGCTTGTATGCCCGCCAGCCGCGCTCGCGTGGAACGCTCCACGACATGGTGGCAAATTGCCAGGGCCCGCGCTGCCGACACGAGGCCGAACAGGCCCGTCATCTTCACGTCAAGCCGGCCGTTCTCCGTGCGGAATCCTCCGAAGAGATTGAGGCCAGCCTTCGTCGCGCCGGGAGGCTCGACAAGCAGCTTGGCGAAGGCGGATTGTCCCTTCGCCAACTCGAACGCCTCGCGCCAGACGCGGTCGGCAAGACTGCTGTCGCCGTGCACGCCGCGCATATCGTAGAAGATATCGACCGACAGCAGGTCCGCAGGAGAAGAACGCGCGATCCACTTGCCGATGCGATCGCGCCAATCCGACACTGAGCCACGCCACTGCGGGTTTTTCGCCATGACGCCGCCCTTGCAGTACGGCACGCCGACCTCGTGCAAGATGTCGGCCACGTGCGTACCGAGGGCCTCGAACCAACCGTCGCATTCCGGCGCCGACGGATCATCGGCGAAAATGAGGGCGTTGTCCTGGTCCATGGCGAGCAGGCTCTCGCCGCGACCGGCAGAGCCGAGCACGGCAAACGCGTAGGGGCGCGGCGCCTCGCCCTGGCCTTCTACACGCAGGCGCTCCTCGGCTAGCATGGCGACGCGCTGCGTCAGCGCCCCCAACTGCTGGGAAACCAGCGCTGCGGTCTCGATACCCGACAGCCCTTCGCCGAGCAGGCGTGCCACCATGCGTGGCAGCTTTCCCCATGCGCGCGCCAGCCCCGGTACGTCCGTGGCCTGCTCGATCTCATCACCGAGTTCGATCGAGCCTTCGGCCCGCAGGCGCAGCAGATCGCGGGCGGAAATCGCGCCGACCACTTGCCCAAGCTCATCGGTCACCCCGAGATGACGGATGCCCAATCTGTTCATGCGGGCGATCGCCAGGTAGGCGAACGCGGTTGCCGGCACAGCCGCAAGGGGTCGCGTGGCGATGCCGCCGATATTCGTCGCCAGCGCGTCGGGACCGCCCTTGGCGATAGCCCGCATCACATCGCGCTCGGTGATGATACCTGTCTCGCGCGGAGTGGGCGCGGAGGTACTTGCGCCGGAATGCACGAAAAGCGAGGACACGCGCTCGCTCGCCATCCGGGCCAGGGCGGCAGAGAGAGACGTATCGGGCCCCGCAAATGCCGGCGGCGCGACCATCAGGCTCCCGACGCGATGGCGATAAGGATAGCTGTCGACGCGCGCCACCTGCACAGCCTCAGGGGCAGCCGGTGCACGCGACAGCTCGACCCATCCGGCGCGCCGCTGATTTTCGAGAGCCTCGATCAGCGATCGGCACGCACGCTCGGCTTCCGCCAACGTGCGGATGCAGCTTTCGCGCAGGCTCGGCACGAGCGCCAGAAATACGCGCCCGGCCGTCGTCGCATCGCCGAGCGCGGAATGCCGGCCGGTAAGCTCGATGTTCAGCCAGGCGGCAATGTCCTCCAGCGAATAGCTGGGCAGGTTCGGCGCCGAAATCTCGGCGAGCAGCCGCGTGTCCAGGGCACGTGGCCGGGTCCACGAGAGGCCGGCGCGCTCGCATTCCGCCGCGAGCACCGTGAGATCGAAGTCAACCGTGTGGCCGATCACCACCCTGTCGCCAATGCGGTCCTTGATTTCCGGCCACGCTTCGGCAAAGCGGGGGGCATCCGCCACGGCCGCCGCGTCAATGCCGTGGATGCGCGTCGCTGCCGCTGGAATGGCGGCGTGGGGCCGGATCAAGAGCCGGTAGGCCGCGCCAGTGTCGAGCCGGCCGCGGTGGATCGGCACGAGTGCGATCTCGACAACGCTGGCCTTGCGCGCATCGAGTCCTGTCGTCTCGGTGTCGATGACCACGGCGTCGAGCGCAATGAGCGGCGTAGCGCTGCTACCTATGGGCATTCGTGCCCTGCACTCCCCTCAGCGATGGCACACTTTCCTCATTCCCGGCGCTCAGCAACGAGGCGATGAGCGCCGGCTTGTCCAGGCGCTTCACCAACTCGTCGTGAATGTTGCACAGCGTGATCATCAAATAGCTGCGCGTGGTAGGGAAATCGGCCGATCGGATCTCCTTCTTGATTGGCATCAAATCCCAATAGGCCTCGGCGTAGGGCTGGGGGATGTCCTTGACCCGCTTGGGTGGGTGCAGGCTCAGCAATTGCAGCCGCCGGGCGAGCTCGGCGCGCGAATCGCGCCAGACCTCCGGGCTGAGGCTCGGCGGCACGGGGTAGCGGTCGAAAATGGAGAGAACGAGTTGGGTCAGCCGCTCGAGCTGGAAGGTCGGGTCGTCGGCATGCGGCCGCAGGGCCCCCTCGACCACCTCTCCGACCATGGCCAACCCGAGCGGAAAGACGCTCCACCGCGATCGTTCGAGCGCACGGGAGAACCCCTCCTCCGCAAATAGCACCTTGGCGTAATGCCCAGCCCTGGCACGGGAATATTCGTAAATGCCCTTCTGAACCAGGAACGCCGCATGCCGGTCGATGAAATCGGCAAGGACTTCCACATCGGCGATCGGAGGCCGGCGCCGGAACAACATGTCTCGCCAGTTCATCCGTCGCAGCCTTCTCTTTGGCTCGCTTCTTGGACGAAAGTATTATAAGTCGGCCCACGCCCGAATGTTAGACTTTGGTATAAGCAAGTGTTTGCCGAGTAAGTCCGAGCCCGGCGCCAAGACCGGGGCGGAGCGCCTGCACCGGGGCAGGGAGGGAACGGCGAAAACGCTCCATCCCCCCCACACGGATCGATGTCGCCAGACCCTGTCAGGGAGGAGCTCAATTCATGCAGAAATCCAAAGATGAAGTCCATTGGGTCAGGACGCGGAACCTCATGCTCACGCATCTGGGCATCTGGTTCTTCTTCGGCTTCATCGTCCATATGTTCGTCAAGCAGCTCAACACGATCACCGTTCCCTTCCTGCACTTCCCGCTCGGCTTCTACATGGCCGCGCAGGGGTCGTTGATCGTGTTCGTGGTGATGCTCTTCGTCTTCGCGAAGCAGCAAGACAGAATCGATCGCCAGCAAGGCGTCGCCGAAGACGAATGAGGGAGGAATAACATGACTACTCAATCAGCCGAGCGATCGGATTTCATCAGAAATCTCGGACGCATGTACGGCATCTACACGGGCGGCTTTCTCGCCTTCATCATCCTGATTGCACTTCTTGAGCAGGTTGGCGTCCCAAACAAGATCCTCGGCTATCTGTTCGTGTTCTTCACGCTGGCGGTCTACGCCATCATCGGCGTGGCTACGCGCACAGCGCAGGTCTCGGAATACTATGTCGCCGGCCGGCGCGTGCCGGCCTTCTACAACGGCATGGCGACGGGTGCCGATTGGATGTCGGCCGCCTCCTTCGTCGGCATGGCCGGTACGCTGTTCCTGCTGGGCTATGACGGTCTTGCCTGGGTGCTGGGCTGGACCGGTGGCTTCGTGCTGGTGTCGATCCTGGTTGGGCCGTACCTGCGCAAGTTCGGCGCCTACACCGTGCCCGACTTCATGTCGTTCCGGTTCGGCGGAAACTTCACGCGCTTCCTGGCGGTCATCGTGCTGGTGTGCTGCTCCTTCACCTACGTGACGGCGCAGATCTACGGCACCGGCATCATTGCTTCGCGCTTCCTCGGGCTGCAATTCGAGATCGCGGTCTTTGCCGGTCTCGTTGGCATCCTGCTGTGCGCCATGCTGGGCGGCATGCGCGCGGTGACGTGGACGCAGATCGCGCAATACATCGTGCTGATCGTCGCCTACCTGACCCCGATCGTGATCCTGTCGACCAAGAAATACGGAGTTCCGATTCCGGAGCTGACGTATGGACAGGCGATTGCGGAGATCACGGCGCGCGAGCAGGAGATGCTCAAGTCTGGGCTGGCGACGGCCGCCGCGCTGAAGCCGCACATCCAGCCGTTCATCAACTACAGTCCACTCAACTTCTTTGCCATCATCTTCTGCATGATGGTGGGCACGGCCTCGTTGCCCCACATCCTGATGCGCTACTTCACCACCCCGTCGGTACGTGAAGCGCGACAGTCGGTGGCCTGGTCGCTGCTCTTCATTTTCCTGCTGTACTTCTCGGCGCCGGCCTACGCGGCGTTCTCGAAGCTGGAGGTCTACACCAACATCATCGGCAGGGACCTCGATGCCATCAGGCCCTGGCTGTTTACATGGGGCGATCTCGGACTTATCCAGATTTGCGGCAAGAACGCCGCCAGTCATGAAGCCATCGTCGCCGCGTGCAAGGCAGTCGCAGGGCACCCAGGCGTCGTGCGGTTGCAGGACTTCGTGATCAATACGGACGTGATTGTGCTCTCCACGCCGGAGATCGCGGGCCTTCCATACGTGATCTCGGGCTTGGTCGCCGCCGGCGGTCTGGCTGCCGCGCTCTCCACGGCCGACGGGCTGCTGCTCGCCATCGCCAACGCGCTCAGCCACGACATCTACTATAAGATGCTCGACCCGAATGCGCCGGCGCTTCGCCGGCTGACGGTTGCCCGCATCTTGCTGTTCTTCGTTGCCGTGGCTGCTGCGGCGACCGCGGCGACCAAGCCGGGAGACATTCTGGCCATGGTCGGCTGGGCGTTCTCGCTGGCCATGGCGGGGAACTTCCCGGCGCTCGTGATGGGCATCTGGTGGAAGCGAGCGACATCGGCAGGTGCCATCTGCGGCATCATTGCCGGATTCGGCTTGTGCCTGTTCTACCTGGTGACCACGAGATACTTCCCAGGCGCAGGCGTCGCCTATTTCGGGATGACGTCCCTGCTGAACCCCGCCACCGGGGCGCCGCTGGTGGACATCGCGAAGGCGATGGCCTTGCCCAACGCCATGGAGCACTGGCCGACGCTCGCGCATCCGCTGGCCAACAAGGTTGGATGGTTCAACCTCAATAACATCTCCTGCGGGCTGCTGGGCATGCCGCTCGGCTTCCTGGTGATCTATGTGGTCAGCTTGATGACGAAGGAGCCGTCGGCCGAGATGCAGGCTTTCGTCGACGAGATCCGCAAGCCGCGTGGGCGGACGGTCCTCGAAGAGAAGGCAAGCTGACCGGCAATTCCCATCGCAAACGAGCGGGGCCCTTCCGGGCCCCGTTTTTTCTTGTCGACAACTTCCTTGCGGCACCGGGTGGGTGCCGCCATATTGGGCCGCCGCAGGAGCCGGACGTGGGCACAACGTTCCCCATTCTCTCGTTTTGGTACTATCACGTGCCGAACTTCATTCTGGCGGCGCTGATGTACACGCTTCTTGGACGGGCGCTGCTCGGCCTGATCGTGCCGCCGGACTCGCCGAACTATATCTGGCGGTTCTTCTGCCGACTTACCGATCCGGTGGTGGCCGCGGTGGCCCTGGTGACGCCGAAGGCGGCGGCACCCGTCATCGTGTGGCTGTTCGGCGTCGTCTGGCTGTTCTGGCTGCGCGTGTTGCTGCTCAACCTGTATCTGGCGCTCGGCGCCGTGCCCCGCGCCGGCTGACCAGTCATGGACCACACCCGCTACTTTGTCGGAATCGCCTTCTTCGGCATGATCAACGGCCTGTTCAACCAGGTGCTGCTGCTTTACGCGCTGATCCACATGCAGATACTGGCGCCGGCGCTGCTGTTTGGCAGTGTACCGCTGACGCTGATGTTCGCCTCCCTGATGGTCTCGACCGCCACCATCATTGTCGGCGGCATCCCGGCCGCACTCTACGAGC
>DASZQC010000245.1:0-7151 GCA_035549815.1 Dongiaceae bacterium | reverse complement strand
CTTGGGCGAGGGCAGGCCCCAGACCAGGCAGTGATATTCGCGCTCGATCGTGTGGTTGGCGAAGGCCTCGCTGAGGGCCTGGTGCGTGGCGTCGTTCTTGGCGGCGACGATCAGGCCGCTGGTGTCCTTGTCGATGCGGTGCACGATGCCCGGCCGCCGCACGCCGCCGATGCCGCTCAAAGATTCGCCGCAATGGGCGATCAGCGCGTTCACCAACGTGTTGTCCGGGTTGCCCGGCGCCGGATGCACCACCATGCCGGCCGGCTTGTCGACCACGATCAGATCGCGGTCCTCATAGACGATGTTGAGCGCGATCGCCTGGCCCACCGGCTCGGCTGCCTCGGGCGCCGGGATCAGCAGCGCGTATTCCTCGCCCGGTTTGACCCGGTATGAGGGGTCGTCTATGGTCTGCCCGGCTTCTCCGGCCGCTCCAGCTTTGCGCAAATTGCCCTGTTCGATCAGCAGCTTGATGCGGCTGCGCGACAGCTCCGGCAAGGCCGCGGCCAGGCAGCGGTCCAGCCGTTCGCCGGCCTCGGTCGAGGTCACTGTATGGCGGGCGATCTGTTCGGAATCGCGTGGAGCAGCGGTCATGAGGGATTGATACGTGGCGGACGGGCAGGGGAACAGCCAGTTGGCGAACGATCCAGTACAGCAGCCGGGGCAGGGGCTCAAGGCCGTGGTCATCGGCCTGGGCGTGCTGCTGGCCATCTGTGCCGCCATCGTCGTCGGCACCATCGTCTATCGCCTGTTCAACATGCCGTCTTCCGATGCTGGGCCGAGTGCGGCCGCCGGCTTCGGCGTCGCAGACCTGCCGGTGCCTGCGGGCTGCACCATCTACGAGATGACGGCGGAGGGCGACCGGCTGATCCTGCGCATCGGCGGCGGCGACGATTGCCGGCGCGTGCTGATCGCCGACCTCAAGACCGGCGCGCTGATCGGCCAATTCCATTTTTCGGACCAGTGAGTGAATCCATGAATTTCTGCAGCGACAATGTCACCGGCGTGGCGCCGGAAATCATGCAGGCGCTCGCCGCCGCCAATCGGGGCACGGCCTGGCCCTACGGCAACGACGATTGGACGCGCAAGGTCGAGGCGCAGCTCTGCGACATCTTCGAGCGCAAGGTGCGCGCCTTTCCGGTGGCGACCGGCACGGCGTCGAATTCGCTCGCTCTTGCCACCATGGCGCCGCCCTATAGCGCGATCCTGGCGCACGATGCCGCGCATGTGATGGTCGACGAATGCGGCGCCCCGGAATTCTATTCCGGCGGGGCGAAGATGATGTCCGTCGGCGGCGCCAACGGCAAGATGAATCCCGAGCTGGTGGCCGCGGCGATCGCGCGCTTCCGCTCCACCGATCCGCACCAGGCCCCCTTGGCCGCCATCAGCATCACCAATTCCACGGAATCCGGCACCGTCTATCGCCCGGAGGAGGTGAAGGCGATCGCCGATCTGGCGAAGGCGGAAAAGATGCGCGTGCACATGGACGGCGCGCGCTTCGCCAACGCCGTGGCGTCGCTGGGCGTCGCGCCCAAGGCGGTGACCTGGCAGGCGGGCGTCGACGCGCTGTCCTTCGGCGCCACCAAGGGCGGCTGCATGGCGGCGGAATGCGTGGTGTTCTTCGACGAGGCGCTGGCGCAGAGCTTCGAATATCGCCGCATGCGCGCCGGCCACCTCGTCTCCAAGATGCGCTTCGTCTCGGCGCAGTTGAACGCCTTCTTCGCCGACGGCCTGTGGCTGACGATGGCGCGGCATGCCAACGACATGGCGCAGCGCCTGGCCCAGGGGTTGCAGCGCATCCCCGGCGCCCGCATCGCCAGCCCGGTGGACGCGAACGAGCTGTTCGTCGTCCTGCCGCCCGAGGTGATCAAGGGCCTGCGCGACGCCGGGGCCGAGTTCTATGACTGGATCGGCGAGCCGAACCTGATCCGCCTGGTCACTGCCTGGGACACCGACGCGGCCAAGGTCGAGAAATTCCTCAAAGTGGCGGGCGAAGTCGCGGCGAAGGCCGCCTGAAGCTGCCGGAATTGAGGCATAGTCCTTTCGGAGTAGATGGCTTAGACCCTGTTTGCGCCGATACATAGATGGTTTGTTAAGCAGGGCCGGTGACACTGCGCCTGTCGCGTTCACTTAGACCGATCAGGACGCAGGCCATGCTCCGACAGCGCGTGACGCTCGGCTCCCGATCGCTGCCATACCTGGCGGCGGTGGCGGGTGGCGCGTTCGCCTACTTCCTGGCCGCCGAATTGGGCTTGAAGTTGGCCAGCCTGCACGAAGCGGCGTCGCCGGTGTGGCCGGCGTCCGGTCTCGCCGTCGCCATGATCAACCTTTTCGGCAGGCGCCTGTGGCCGGCAATAGCACTCGGGGCATTCTCCGCAAATGCCCTTATCGGAGAAGTTTGGGTCGCGCTGCCGATTGCTATCGGCAACACGCTTGAGGGCGTTGTCGGCGGCCATATCCTGACCACCCTGCTGAAGCGGGAAAGCACCGCGTTCCCCCTGGCGCGATCGACCGGCTACCTGCTCGCGGCCGTGCTTGGCGCGATCATCAGCGCGTCAACCGGCGTTACGGCGCTCTCACTGTCCGGATCGCTGCCGACGGACGTTGCCGGCAATGTCTGGTTGACCTGGTGGATCGGAGACGCGATCGGGATCCTGATCGTCGCGCCGGTGCTGACGACCATCGGTCGCCCCTCGCGGCCCAGCTTGCAAATCACCCTTGGCCATCTGGTGAAGCTGTCAGGCTTGCTCTGCGCCGTGGCGGCGGTCCTGGCACTGACCAGCCTGGAGCCGCGGGCGGCGGCGGCTGTCTTCCTCGCCTTTTTGACGATCCTGCTGTCGCGGCGGGCATTCGGGTCTATGGCGGGTATCGGCACGGTGGTGCTATTCGCAATCGGGCTGATCGGCCAGGTCATTGTGGGTATCGGTCCCTTCGCCACGGCTTCGCTCAACGAGGGGCTGCTGACCCTGCAGATCTTTCTGGCGGCGCTGGCCGTCTCCGCCCTGGTGTTTGCCGATCTCAAGGACCTCGGCCTTCGGGTACCGGCATTAGCGTTCCTGGCTGCCTGCGTCTTCGGCGCCGGCGTCTTCGCTATGTCGGACCGCAAGGCTGACACGATCGACGAGCTGCACTTGCGCCGCATTGTGGATGCTGGAACCGCGCGCATCCGGGAGCGCATGGAGGTGTATCTCAGTCTGTTGCGCGGCGGCCGGGCCCTGTTCGCCGCGTCGGAGCGCGTGGCCAGGGATGAATGGCGTGTGTATGCCGAGTCCCTCGATTTCGCCGCGCTTTATCCGGGTATCAAGGGCATCGGCGTCATATGGCCGGTGCAACAAGCCAAGCTGGCCGAATATCTGGCCGCCGCGAGAGCGGACGGCTTCGCTGATTTTGACCTGAAATCGGTTCCCGGGGTGACCAACCCGCGCGCCGCCGACGAAGATCATCTGGTCATTACATTTGTTGAGCCGTTCTCCCGGAACCGCCAGGCCCTGGGGCTGGATATGACGAGCGAGGCGGTGCGGCGCAGCGGTGCACTTGCCGCGCGCGATACTGGCCAGCCGGCGATGTCGGGTCGCATCGCACTGGTTCAGGACGATCAGCAACGCGCCGGCTTCTTGCTATTCTTGCCGTTCTACGACACGATCATGCCGCCGGCCGATATCGAGGGGCGCCGCCGTCACTTCAGGGGCCTGATCTACGCGCCGTTCGTGACGGAGACCTTTGTCGGCGAGGCGCTGCAATCTTTGAGCGGCGCCGTCGACGTCACGATCTATGACGGCGCCGTCGCTGACCCTGCGGCCGTCATCATGGATACAGCGCCGGGCGCGCTCGACAGGCCATCCGACGTGGCCACGGTGACGGAACCCATCACCCTGGCCGATCGGGTGTTGACGGTGATCTGGCGCACCGGGCCCACGTTCGAGTACGAAAGCCGCTGGCCGGGCACGCTGATGAGCGTCGGCCTGGTTCTTCTGGGTACGCTCCTCGCGGCGCTCATCGCCAACCTACAGTCGCTGCGCTCCCGCGCCAACGCCATCGCGGTCGACATGACCAGAGCGTTGGCCGCCAGCAACGCGCGGATGAACGACGCGATCAACGTCATGGGCAGCGGTTTCGCCATGTTCGATGCCGACGACCGCCTCATCATGCACAATGAGGGCTTCGTTGACGACGGCACTCGTCGCGCCTTTCCCGACTTGAAGGGGACCAGCTACGAAGCGATCATGCGCTTCTTCGCCCATGCCGAGATCACCGCGGTCGACGCCCTGCCCGACCGCGAGAAGTGGCTGCAATGGCGGATGAACATGCATCGCCATCCGCCGGTGGAGCCGCTAGAGATCGAATGGACCGATGGTCGCTGGATGCGGGTGCTGGAGCGTCGTACGGCCGAGGGCGGCACTGTCGCTACCTGGACCGACGTGACCCACATCAAGCTGGCGGAAGAGCGCCTGCGCGCCGCGGTCAACGCCATGCAAGACGGCTTCGGGCTGTTCGACGCCGACGACCGCATCATCCTGCACAACGCGGGCTTCCTGGGCGAGGGCAGCCGCAAGGTATTCGGTGACGATGTCACCGGGCGGAAGTTCGAGGAGATCGTGCGTGTCTTCGCCTATCGCGATATGCCGGTCGACGATCCGGAATTCGACCGGGAGTCCTGGATCGACTGGCGCATGGAGCAGCATCGGAACCCACCGCCGGCGCCGATCGAAGTGAAATGGAGCGGCAATCGCTGGATGCGGATCAGCGAGCGTCGTACGCCGGACGGCGGCTATGTCGGCATCTGGACCGACATCAGCGCCGTCAAGCTGGCCGAGGAGCGGTTGCGGACCGCCATCGATGCCATGGACAGCGGTTTTGCCCTGTTCGACGCCGATGATCGCCTCATCATCCACAACCAAGGGTTCATCGACAAGAGTGTGGCCGACAGCTTTGGCGGTGACGCCCGCGGCCGCAGCTTCGAGGAGATCATCCGCGCCTTTAGTGCCAACGATGTCACCGCTGTCGACGCCGGATCTGATCCCGAGGCTTGGATCGAGCGCCGTATCCGGCGCCACCGCGATCCACCGGCCGAACCGTTCGACCAGCAGCTGACCAACGGGACATGGTGCCGCATTTCGGAGCGGCGCACGAGCGACGGCGGCTATGTCGGGATCTGGACCGACATCACCGGCCTGAAGCTGGCGGAGACGCGGCTGACCGACGCGATCGAGAATATCAATGAGGCTTTCGTGCTGATCGATGCCGAGGACCGCTACGTCATCTATAATCGGCATTTCCTCGACATGTATCCGAAGTCGGGAAGGCTGGTGCGGCCCGGCGCAAAGTTCGAAGACGTGCTCCGATGCGCGGCCGAGCAGGGTGAGTATCCCGGTATCGATACTCCCGAGCAGATCGACGCATTCGTGCAGCATTGGGTCGACTTCTACGCCAGGCGCCAACCGTACGTCGGTGAGAGACAACTCGCCGACGGCAGGTGGGTCCTGGTCAGCCACCGGCCAACCAGCAATGGCGGTTATGTCAGCGTTCGCACCGACATCACGGCTCAGAAACAGCGTGAAGCCGAACTGCAATCGGCGAAAGAAGACCTCGAGGTGCGTTCCGCCAACCTCGTCGCGCTGGCCGAGGAACTAGACGCGGCGCGCAATGCGGCCAACGAAGCCAACCGAGGCAAGTCGCAGTTCCTGGCCAACATGTCGCACGAGTTGCGCACGCCCTTGAACGCCATCAATGGCTTCTCCGAGATACTCGTCAAGGGGCTGTTCGGCCCACTGCAGCCTGTCAAGTACCAGGAATACGCCGAGCTCATCAACCAGAGCGGCCAGCACCTGCTGTCGCTCATCAACGACGTGCTCGACATCTCGAAGATCGAAGCCGGCAAGATGGACCTGCATGTCGAAGCGCTGCCGACCGAGCAGGTCGCCTATGCCTCGATGGCGGGTGTTAGGACTATGGCCAGTGAGCGCGGCGTGGAACTGAAGACCAGCATCGCCAACAATTGTCCGGTCATGCATGCCGACCCGCGCGCGGTGAAGCAGGTGATGCTCAATCTGCTGTCCAACGCGGTTAAATTCACGCCGAGCGCTGGTACGGTGACGCTCGCCATCTCCTGCAACGACAATGGCGTGGAGATCACGGTCAAGGATACCGGTATCGGTATGACGGCTGACGAAACGGAGAAGGCGCTGGAACTGTACGGCCAAGTCCAGTCCGATTTGGCCAAGAAGCAGGCCGGCACCGGGCTCGGCCTGCCGCTCGTCAAATCGCTGATCGAACTGCATGGCGGCCGGTTCAAGCTCGACAGCGAGAAGGGCAAGGGAACCATGGTGTCGGCGTTGTTTCCCTGGAACCCGAGCTTGCCGTCGCGCTTGGCTTAGAACGTGATTCTTTAATTTGGTTTCTGTTCGCCGTGGGTGAGCCGGCCCGCCAGGAAGGTCGCCGCCAACTTGGTCGGCGACCGCCTGGCGAATGTCCGCCTTCGCGGACATGGGTCCACAATGGGACCAAGGGCAAGCGGCCTGGCGCCCCGGATCTCCCCCCACGACGAACTGAATCGACTCCAAACTAGAGAACTACGCTTGGGCTTGTAAGCTAGAGAACCCACCTTGAGCACGGTGCCGGATCAGCCGGGGGCTCTCCCGGCGGCCATCGCCCGGTCATGAACAGAAATTATTAACGAACTTGAGCAAAACTGCCGAACACGCAGTATTTGCGGACAAAGTTGCATGCACGCGCTCTATCGCGGGCGGGGGACGCTCGGCACATCTTTGGCGGGACTGCTCGCCCACCTGCAATCCTGGTGGGGGCGTGGGGGTATTGTCGCCGCGGCGAAGAGCGGCGTGCTGACCACCGGCGACCTGAGGCTGCGCGGCGCCGTCAGCGCCATGCAGGACGGGTTCGGCCTGTTCGACGCGGAGGATCGCATCATCCTGCACAACGCCGCCTTCATGGACGAAGGCAGCCGCAAGATGTTCGGCGACGACGTGACCGGGCGCAAGTTCGAGGAGATCGTCCGCGCCTTCGCCTACAACGACATGCCGGTGGACGACCTCGATTTCGACCGCGAGTCCTGGATCGCCCAGCGCATGGAGCGGCATCGCAACCCGCCCGCGCACCCGATCGAGGTGGAGTGGGGCGGCGGCCGCTGGATGCGCATC
>DASZQC010000244.1:0-7378 GCA_035549815.1 Dongiaceae bacterium | reverse complement strand
CTGGGCGACGGAGGCCGAGGAACAATTCAAGGCGCCGATCCGCGCGCAATATGAGACGCAAGGCCACCCCTTCTTCGCCGGAGCGCGGCTGTGGGACGACGGCCTGATCGACCCGGCGGAAGCGCGCACCACCATCGCGCTCGGCCTCTCCGCCTCGCTCAACGCGCCCATCGAGCCGACCAAGTTCGGCATCTTCCGGATGTAGCGCGGCATGGCCTATCTCGACATCCAGACCACAGCCAGGACTGTCACCATCCGGATGAACCGGCCGGAGAAGCACAACGCCTTCGACGATGTGCTGATCGCGGAGTTGACCGATGCCTTCCGCAAGGCGGCGGGCGATGACGCGGCGCGCATCGTGGTGCTGGAATCGACCGGGCCGAGCTTTTCCGCCGGCGCCGATCTCGGCTGGATGAAGCGCATGGCCGGCCAGGGCCGCGCCGAGAACGAGCGCGACGCCGAGGCGCTGGCCGAGCTGATGCGCGCCATCGATTCCTGCCCCAAGCCGGTGCTGTGCGTCGTGCAGGGCGCCGCCTTCGGCGGCGGGGTGGGCCTCGCCGCCTGCTGCGACATCGTCATCGCCAGCGAGGCCGCGAGCTTCAGCCTGTCCGAAGTGCGGCTGGGCCTGATCCCGGCGGTCATTTCCCCCTATGTCGCGGCGGCGATCGGGCCTCGCGCCTGTCGTCGCTATTTCCTGACCGCCGAGCGCTTCGATGCCGCGACGGCGCAGCGTTTGGGCCTGGTGCAGGAAGTCGTGCCGCAAGCCGAGCTGGCGGCGGCGCGGGACCGGATGATCGAGCATCTATTGAAAGGTGGGCCGCTGGCGCTGCGCGCGGCAAAGGACCTCATCGCGCATGTAGCCGGCGTGCCGATCGACGCCGCGTTGATGCGGGACACGGCGCGGCGCATCGCCGACCAGCGTGCCTCCGACGAAGGCAAGGAAGGCGTCTCAGCCTTCCTCGAGAAACGCAAACCGAACTGGCAATAGGACCGACGCCGTGGCGATGTTCCGCAAGATCCTGATTGCCAATCGCGGCGAGATCGCCTGCCGCATCATGCGCACGGCGCGGCGGCTGAACGTGGCCACGGTCGCGGTCTATTCCGAGGCCGACGCCAAGGCGCTGCATGTCGAGATGGCGGACGAGGCCGTGCTGCTCGGCCCCGCCCCCGCGGCGCAAAGCTATCTCGCCATCGACAAGGTGATCGCCGCGGCGGTTGCCACCGGCGCCGAAGCGATCCATCCGGGCTACGGCTTCCTGTCCGAGAATGCGCGCTTCGCCGAGGCCTGCGCCAAGGTCGGCATCGCTTTCATCGGCCCGCCGGCGGCGGCGATCCACGCCATGGGCTCCAAATCGGAATCCAAGAAGCTGATGGAGCAGGCCGGCGTGCCGCTGGTGCCGGGCTATCACGGCATCGAGCAGGCCGACAGCCATCTGATCGGCGAGGCGATGAAAATCGGCTTCCCGGTCCTGATCAAGGCCTCCGCCGGTGGCGGCGGCAAAGGCATGCGCATCGTCAATCACGAGCGGGAGCTGCAATCCGCGATCGAAGGCGCGCGGCGCGAGGCAAAGGCGGCCTTCGGCGACGAGCGCCTGCTGATCGAGAAATACCTGGAGCGCCCACGCCACGTCGAAATCCAGGTCTTCGCCGACAGCCAGGGCAACATTGTCTATGTGCATGACCGCGATTGCTCGATCCAGCGCCGCCACCAGAAGGTGATCGAGGAGGCACCGGCCCCCGGCCTGAGCGACGAAATCCGCAAGCGCATGGGCGAGGCGGCGGTGGCGGCGGCGAAGGCGGTCGCCTATGTCGGCGCCGGCACGGTCGAGTTTCTCTATGCCGACGGCCAGTTCTATTTCATCGAGATGAACACGCGCCTCCAGGTCGAGCATCCGGTGACCGAGATGATCGCCGGCATCGACCTGGTCGAATGGCAGCTCCGCGTCGCCTCCGGCGAGCCGCTGCCTGAGAAGCAGGCCGAGCTGCAGCGCTATGGCCATGCCATCGAGGTGCGGCTCTACGCCGAGGACCCGGCCAAGGGCTTCCTGCCCGCCATCGGCCGCATCGCGCACCTGAACTGGCCGGCGAATCTCAGCAATATGCGCATCGATTCCGGCGTGCGCGCCGGCGACCGCATCTCCACCTACTACGACCCGATGATCGCCAAGGTGATCGCCTGGGGCAGCGACCGCGCCACCGCCGCGCAACGCCTGCGTCGCGCGCTGCAGGAGACGGAGATCGCCGGCCTCGCCACCAATGCCGGCTTCCTGGTCGAGGTGCTGGGCCATCCGGCGTTCCTCAAGGAAGAGATCGATACCGGATTCATCGAGCGCCACCGCGACGATCTTCTCCCGAGCGGCGAAGCGACACCCGGCCGCGCCCTGGCGCTCGCCGCCGCGTTCGTGATCCTGAAGGACGGCGCCGCCGCCAAGGCCAAGGCGCAGGCGAGCGCCGATCCGCACTCGCCCTGGGCGGAGACCAATGGCTGGCGCGTCAATGGCGAGGGCGGCTCCTCCATCCTGCTGCGCGATGCGGCGGGCCAGCGCCGCGATGTGCGGGTCGGCTTCGCCGGCGAGCGCTGGTCCTTCGCCATCGACAACAATGCGCCGATCCATCTGCTGCGCCCGTCGCTGGATCAGAATATCTTGAGCGCCGCCACGGAGCATACGCGCCTGCGCCTGACCGCCATCGAGACGGACGGCATCGTGACCCTGATCGAGCGGGGCAAGAGCTGGCGCATCGGCCGGGTCGACATACTGGCGGAAGCGGAAGCCGCAACCGAGGGCGCCGGCCATCTGACCTCGCCCATGCCCGGCACCGTGGTGCGGGTGATGGCCGCGGCCGGAGATGCGGTGAGGCGCGGCCAGCCGCTGCTCGTGGTGGAGGCGATGAAGATGGAGCACACCATCGCGGCCCATGCCGACGGCGTGGTGAAACAGGTGAAGTTCAAGGCCGGCGATTCCGTCGCCGAAGGCGTGGAGCTGATCAGCTTCGAGGCGGCACCATGAGCCTCGGCAACCTGCCGAAACGGGTGCGCGTGGTGGAGGTCGGGCCGCGCGACGGACTGCAGAACGAAGCGGCGCAGGTGCCGCTCGCCACCAAAGTGGAGCTGATCGACCGTTTGAGCGACACCGGCCTGCCGGTCATCGAGGCCGGCGCCTTCGTCTCGCCCAAATGGGTGCCGCAGATGGCGGATTCGGCGGAGGTGTTGAAGCGGATCAGGCAGAAGCCGGGCATTTCCTATCCCGTGCTGGTGCCGAACGTGAAGGGGCTGGAGGCGGCGCTGGCCGCCGGCGCGCAGGAGATCGCCGTGTTCGGCGCCGCGTCCGAGAGCTTTTCCCAGCGCAACATTAATTGCTCCATCGCCGAGAGCCTGGAGCGGTTCCGGCCGGTGGTCGACGCGGCGCAATCGGCGGGGCTGAAAGTGCGTGGCTATGTCTCCTGCGTGCTCGGTTGCCCCTACGAGGGCGAGATCGCGCCGGAAGCGGTGGCGCGCGTGGCCGAAGCGCTGATCGGCATGGGTTGCTACGAAGTCAGCCTGGGCGACACGATCGGCATCGGCACGCCGGCCAAGGCGCAGCGCATGATCGAGGCGGTGGCGGCGGAGGTCGATGTCAGCCATCTCGCCGCGCATTTCCACGACACCTATGGCCAGGCCTTGGCAAATCTGCTCGCGGTGCTGGAGATGGGCGTGGCGGTGGTCGATTCCTCCGTCTCCGGCCTGGGCGGCTGTCCCTATGCGCCCGGCGCCTCCGGCAACGTCGCATCGGAGGACGTCGTTTATATGCTGCACGGCCTCGGCATCGAGACCGGGATCGACCTCGACAGGCTGGTGGAGGTCGGCGCCTTCATCTCGAATGCGCTGGGACGGCAGCAGGGCTCGAAAGCCGCGCGGGCCTTGAGCCAGAAGACGGCTCGCCAGGAATCATGAGCGACTATATCGCGTGCTATTACGCGCAGACCCGCGCGCGGCATGAGCCGCGTCCCTATCTGGACGGCATCGCCTCGGTCGAGACCGCGATCGTCGGTGGCGGCCTTGCCGGCCTCACCATCGCCTTCGAACTGGCGAAGCGTGGCCGCTCCGTCGCGCTGCTGGAAGGGCGCCGTATTGGCTGGGGCGCTTCGGGTCGCAACGGCGGCTTCTGCGCACCGGGCTATGCCGCCGGCTTCGACCATGCCGCGGCCAAGGCCGGCGAGGCGACCGCACGCGAGCTCTATGTCCTGTCGCGCGACGCCGTACACTATGTCGCCGACAACCTCGCCGCCTTCGGCATGCCGGTCGATCCGGCACGCATGGGCCACATCTCCGCGCGCCGGGTCCCGGCAAGACCTGAGCTGGAGCAATACCGCGACAAGATGGCGAAACTGGGCGTCGAGCTGCGCGTGCTGCCCACGGCGGAGACGCGCGCGCTCCTGAAGAGCGAGGCCTATTTCGAGTCCATCGTCGAGCCCCTCGCTTTCGCCATGCATCCTCTGAACTATGCGCTCGCCATGGCCGATGCGATCGAGGCCAGGGACGGCGACATTTACGAGAACTGCCCGGTGCTGGCGATCCAGCCGAAAGGCGGCGCCTGGCGCCTGATGACGCCGCGCGGCAAGGTCGATGCGCGCCATGTCGTGATCTGTACCGGCGGCTACACGACGCGCCTGATGCCGCATCTGCGCCGTGCCATGCTGCCCATCGCCACCTATGCCATGGCGACCGAGCCCTGCGCCGAGTTGCTGGACCGGGCCATCGCCACGCCCATGTGCATCAGCGACGACCGCCGCGCCGGCGATTATTACCGCCGCCTGACCGACGGACGGCTGCTGTGGGGCGGGCGCATCACCGCGCGCACCCGCGACCCGCGCGATCTCGCCGCCCTGCTGCATCGAGACATGCGCGAGGTCTATCCGCAGCTCTCCGCTGTGAAAATCGACAGCGCCTGGTCAGGCCTGATGTCGTACGCACGGCACTACATGCCGCAGATCGGCCGCACGGCGGAGGGGTTGTGGCATTGCACCGCCTTCGGCGGTCACGGCCTTAACACCACGGCGGTCGGCGGCCGCCTGATCGCCGCGGCGATCGCCGAGGGCGACGACCGCTACAAATTGTTCGCGCCTTTCGGTCTGGACTGGAACGGCGGCCCCTTCGGTCCCGTCGCAGCGCAGCTCACCTACTGGAAGATGCAGGCCCAGGATTGGTGGGCCGAACGCAAAGTGGCGACGGCGTAAAGCGCTGTACCCAGCCCCATACTCAATCGTCATGGTCGGATTTAGTCCGACTATCCACGAGTTCCTTCGGGCGGGATCGTATCGTTGCGGGCAAGCTCGCGGATGCTCGTGCCAAGCACGACCATGACGGACGTTATTTGGGTCAAGCAACCGTCAAAAGAACGTCGCGACCGCGCCGACCGACGTCCAACCGTCATCCACCACGTGGATCAGCCGCCAGCGGTCGAAGGTGGTGCAGGGGTGCGAGATGCCGCAGATCAGCAGATCGCCCACCTTCACGTCGGCGCCGGCCGGAACGCGCAGATGCGCGTGCTGGTCGTTCAGCTTGAAGATGATCCAGTCGGCCGGCGCCGGCTCCGGCTGCGGCGTCGCGTGCGCACGGTAGCGCCAGACCGGCTTCGGCAGGTGGATGTCGAAACCGACATCGCGCTTGCCCATGGTGACCAGGGCCAGGGTAGGCTCCGGCACCGACTGCACCACACCAGCGACGAACAAAGCCGGTTCCAGCGCGCCAAGCTCTTTCACCAATTGCGGTTCGCGCGCGCGCATGTCGGCGTGATGCTCGACATAGGTGCCGCAATCGTGGGTGATGTAGCAGCCGCTGCGGATCACCTTCACGGTCGGCAGGCGCAGCGAGATCTGGCCGAGACGCCGCCCGACGATGTCGTAATAGGCGCTGCCGCCGGCGGTCAGGATGACCTGATCGGTCGTGAAGGCGTTGCGCCGGTCGGCGAGCTGCGCCGCCTCCGCGAAGAAATCGAAATAGGCCTCCGCGCCCGGGCCGTCCTCATGGCCGTCCGGCTTGGCGATCATGCCCTCATAGCCGGCGATGCCGGCCAGCCGCAGGCGCCCCTGGTGGCTGGGCAAGGCGTCCAGCAATTTTCCCACCTGCGCGATATTGCGGCAGCCGCTGCGCACATTCGGAAAGCCGACCTCCAGCAGCACATTTACCGGCTGCTCCGTCTTGCACGCCGCCACGTCGTCGGAAAGCGCCCGCAAGCCGTCCAGCGAGTCGACAAAGACGTTCAGATTCAGGCCATCATGTTCCCGCGCCAGCTCGACGATGCCGCGCACCTGGGCGGGGCCGGTCACCTGGTTTGCGATCAGCAGGTTGCGGCAGCCGAACGCCACCGCCACCTCCGCCTGCTGCACCGTGGCGACCGTCAGGCCCCAGCAACCCTGCGCCGCCTGCTGCGCCCAGAGGTGCGGCGTCATGGTGGTCTTGGCATGCGGCGCCAGTTGCAGGCCGAACCGGTCCAGCAATGTCCGCATCCAGCGGCCGTTGTGCTCCAGCGCCGAGCGGCGCAGCATCGCCACCGGCACCGGCAAGTCACCCTGCAGCAGGTTCCAGTTCTGCGCCGGAATCTCGCCGATCTCCAGCGCGCCGGCCGCCGCCGGAATGCCCTTGGTCAGCGGATCGACCAGCTCCTGGTCCAGATTCTCCAACGCCTCGCGCATCACATCCGCGTCGAAGCCGGCGCCGATCTGGCCGCGCATGAAATCCTTCGTGAGCGACATAAACACCCCTACCCGTCATTGCCGGGCTTGACCCGGCAATCCAAATTTGGCCCCCGGGTCAAGGCCGTCGGCGAGTGTCGACATGCGTCGGCCGGGGATGACGAGAGTACGATGGCGGCTCCAGGGACGCCACCGGGAAAGCGTCGCAGCTAACCGGCGATCCGGTCGTAGGCCGGCAGGGTCAGGAAGTCCGGGAAGGCCGCCGCGAAGACCAGGTCCGTGAACAAGGCGCCGGCCTCGGCGAACTTGCTGCCCCCATAGGCGGCATCGCCCATCGCCGCCTTCTGCTTGCTGAGCGCATCGGCGATCATCTTTTCGCACAGCTTGCGGTCGATCGTGCGGCCATCCTTCAGCTTCGCGCCGTGATGCACCCATTGCCAGACCTGGGCGCGGGAAATCTCCGCCGTCGCTGCGTCCTCCATCAGGTTGTTCAGCGGCACGCACCCCGTTCCGCGCAGCCAGGCCTCGATATAGGCGATGCCGACCGAGATGTTGACGGCGAGGCCGCCTTCGGTGATGTCGCCTTTCGGCACGGCCAGCAGATCGGCGGCCGTCACATGCACGTCCTGGCGCTGGCGGGCGATCTGGTTCGGCCCGGGCATCAGCCGGTCGAACACCTCCTTGGCGACGGGCACCAGGCCGGGAT
>DASZQC010000243.1:0-20861 GCA_035549815.1 Dongiaceae bacterium | reverse complement strand
GCTCTTCAGGCCCTGGTTGAAGATCTGCACGTGGCACGGGCAGTTCATGGGCTTGAGCGCGAAGATGCGGTCGTCCGGATGCGTGGCGAAATGCTGGATGCCGGCCTCGTTCTCGGCCAGATACATGTTCTCGCGGAACTTCTCCCAATGGCCGGAATGCTCCCACAGCTTGCGGTCGACGAGCTGCGGCGTCTTCACCTCGACATAGCCGTCATCGTCCAGCCGCTTGCGCACGAAGTTCTCGAGCGTGCGATAGAGCGTCCAGCCCTTCGGGTGCCAGAACACCATGCCAGCGGCTTCTTCCTGCTGGTGGAACAGGCCCATTTCCTTGCCCAGGCGCCGGTGGTCGCGCTTCTCCGCTTCCTCGAGCTGATGCAGATGCTCCTTCAACTGCTTCTCGTCGGCGAAGCAGGCGCCATAGATGCGCTGGAGCTGCGGGTTGTTGGCGTCGCCGCGCCAATAGGCGCCGCTGATCTTCATCAGCTTGAAGGCCTTGCCGAGCTTTCCCGTCGAGGGCAAATGCGGGCCGGTGCACATGTCCAGCCAATTGCCCTGGCGGTAGATGCTGATCTCCTCCTCCTTGGGGATGGAGGCGACCCATTCGGCCTTGAAGCTCTCGCCATGCTGCTTGAACCAGGCGACGGCCTGGTCGCGCGACCAGATCTCGCGCGTGATCTGCTCGTCGCGGTCGACGATCTCGCGCATGCGCTGCTCGATCTTCTCGAAATCGGCGGGCGTGAAGGCCGCTTCGCGGTGGAAGTCGTAATAGAATCCCGTCTCCGTCGCCGGGCCGAAGGTGATCTGCGTGCCGGGGAACAGCTCCTGCACCGCCTCGGCCAGGACATGCGCGCAATCGTGGCGCAACAATTCCAGCGCGTCCGGGTGGGTCTTGGTGACGATCTCCAGCCTGGCATCGTCGGTGATCGGACGGCTGAGGTCGCGGACCTCCCCGTTCAGCTTCACCGCAAGGGCGGCCTTGGCAAGGCCGGGCCCGATGGCGGCGGCCACCTCGGCCCCCGTCACGGGATTGGCAAACTGGCGCTGGCTGCCATCGGGCAGCGTGATCGTCGGCATTGGTCTCTCGGGTGGTCAAAAGTTGCAGAAAAGCCACGAAAACGGTGGCCCGGCCGCAATGTAGGGAACGGGCGGGGGGTGTCAACATCTACCCTCCCCCGTTCCGGGGGAGGGAAGGGAGGGGGCAGCGAGCGAAAATTGCTGGCGCTGGAAACACGGCTGCCCCCACCCCAACCCTCCCCCGTTACGGTGGAGGGAGAAGTGGTGCGGCGTCCTACTCCGCCAGCGGCCCCTGGTAGGTCACGAAATCCAGCGCCAGCCCGTTCGGCGCCACCACGCTGAAATGCCGCTCGCCCCAGGGTTCGTCGCGCAGGGGCACGGCGATGGGGATGCCGGCCTGGACCGCGCGGGCGTGCACGGCGTCGACGTCGGGCACGTCGAAAGTGATCCAGGCGCCGTGGCCGGGATAGGGCTTGCGGAACAAGGCCGATTGTCCCTGCTGCGCCGGGGCGAGCAGGCCGATCTGGCCACCCTGCTGCGAGTCCTGCAGCTTCAGCAGCACGAACCAGTCGCTCTCGAAGGCGATGGCGAAGCCGAGCTTGTCGACGAAGAAGTCGCGCGTCTCGGCCAGGTTCTCGGTCACGTAGCCGGCATAGAGGCCGGCGTTCCGGCCGGCGAATAAAGGTTCGACCCTGGATAAAGTTTCAGCTTGGGACATGCGCACCTCCAGGCCGCGACTGTAGCGGCAGGAAGCGACCGGATTGTCAGGAGTGCAGGTGTGCTTATTCCCCCGCGCGGCTTGGCCCGCGCATTATTCCTTCGCGCGGCCTGGCCCGCGCATTATTCCGCGGCGTGGCGGACGTGATGAGCCGGCTTGCGATAGACCCAGACGCTGGCCGGCGGCAGGTTCTGCAGCACGCGCTCGCCCACGCCGCCCTCGACGCCGTGCAGGCGGCGCGGGATCGGCGAGAAGGGGCCGTAAGTGAACTGGATCAAGGGCGCGCCCGGCGGCAGACAGCCGAAGGCCTGGGCGGTGATGCGATACTGGATGGTCCGCTTCATCGCGATCAGCGGCAGGGACGAGACGACGCACTTCACATGGTCGACGCCCTCGCGCCGCAGCAGCGCCTGCAATTGCATGGCGTCGCCCAGGATCACGCGCACGCCGGGATAGCGGGTCTGCAGGATGTCGTGCAGGGTCGGGTCGCGCTCCACCACGATCAGCTTGTCGCGCGGCACGCCGGATTCGAGGATCGCCCTCGTCACCGACCCGGTGCCGCCGCCCAATTCCACCACCCAGCCGGGGCCGCGCGGAATCTGCCGCGCCATGGCGCCCGCCAGCTCCGGCGACGACACGGCGACCGCGCCGATCTTGCGCGGGTTCTTCAGCCACAATTTGAACAGCAGACGCGATTCCGAGAACATGATGCGACGGCCAGGTTGGACTCGGGTTAAGCAACAACATGCGCCTTTCCCCGTTCCGTCTCAATACGGAAAACACTGTTTCTTGCGGGGATTAGCGCAGATGTGACGGCGCTCATCGCGGGGCGAAGCGCCCCATGCGGCGCGCGCGTTTTGTCGCACCCTGACAGATCGGGCGCCGTTCCGTCAGGCTAATCGGGGAGGGCGGCCGCCGGCACCAGGCGCTCTGCCGGCAAGGTGAAGGCGACGCGGGTGCCTTTGCCGGGTTCGCTGTCCAGCCGGATGGTGCCGCCATAGGCTTCGACGATCAGCTTGCTGTTGGCGAGGCCGAGGCCGATGCCCTCGGTGTTGCGCACATAGCCGTCGTCGATCCGGGAGAACGGCCGGAACAGCTCGCCGATCCTGCGCTTGGGGATGCCGATCCCGCGATCCTCGATGCAGATCTCGATCTCCTGCTCGACGACCTTGGCGCGCACATGGACCGGCGCCCCGGCGGGGGAGAATTTGATGGCGTTGCCGAGCAGGTTGAACAGCACCTGCTGCAGATGCGCCTTGCCCATGCGGACCTGCGGCAGGCCTTGCTCGATCTCGCTGGTCACCACGATCGCCTTGGCGGCGGCGACCGCCTGCAGCATCGCCAGGCTCTGGGCGATGGTGTTGTCGACCTTGATGGGATTGGTGCCGAGCTCGATGGCGCCCTGCTCGATGCGCGCGGTGTCGAGGATCTCGTGGATGATGGTCAGCAGGTGCCGGCCGGCTTCCGAGATGTCGGCCGCGTAGGCCTTGTAATGCGGCGCGCCGAGCGGGCCGAAGGTCTCCGCGCGCATCAGGTCGGAGAAGCCGATGATGGCGTTGAGCGGCGTGCGCAGCTCGTGGCTCATGCTGGCCAGGAAGTTCTTCTTGGAGCGGTCGGCCTCGCGCGCCTGCAGCAGCGCCTCTTGCAGCGCCAGCGTCTTCACCGAATCCCGCCGCATCATGCGTCCGACGGTGACGGCGAACAGCACCACCGCCGTGCTCATGCCCAGGCACACGACGAAGGCGATGGCGATGTCGTTCAGCCAGAGGCGATCGAGATCGCGCCGCTCGAACGAGGCGAAGACGATCAGCGGCGCGCGCAGGGTCGAGGCGTAGCCGGTCAGCGTACGATTGGCCGAGCCGTCGATGGAGGGCAGATCGATCAGACCGCGATCGTCGCCGGCGTGATGCGCCAGCCCATCGGAAAAGCCGGGGGCGGTGCGGCCGGTGACCGCCGCGTTCTCCGGCCAGGTGAACAGGACCGTGCCGTCGCTCTTGAGGATGCCGAGGGTGGCTGGCGCGGTGACCAGCAGGTCCCGATAGGCGCGCGAGAAATTCTCCACCGTCTCGCCCGCCAGCAGATAGGCGACGTCGAAGGAATTGGGATGGGTCTTGACCGCGATCGGCATGACATAGCTGACCGTGCCGCGGCGGGCGGTCGATCCGATTTCCATGGCGCCGGCTGGTGCGTCGCGCAGTGCGCGGACATAGGGCCGGTCCGAGAAATCGACGCCGGCATTGCCGGCGTCGCGCGGCCCCAGCCGGAACATCATCTCCTTGCTGTCGATCAGCCGGATCGTCAGCGGCTCCTCGTTATAGGTTTGCAGGGTCGCGACCAGATCCTCGAGCTCCTCGATCGGGCGCGCGCCGCCCGGCCGGCCTTCGGAATTCACCGCCAGCCATTGATCGATGATCGCGAGCATGGTGCGCCGGGATTCGTAGCTTCGTCCGGCATGCGCCCGCAGCGCGCTCTGCGCGCCCAGCAGTTCACGCCCGGCCAGGTCGTAGATTCGGCTCCGCTCCTGCGCGGCATATAAGGCGAAGACCAGCCAGATCACGGCGATGGTGGCGAGGCAGAAGCCCCAGATGAAGAAGGCGCGCGGCAATTGGCTGATCCGATGCAGAAACGCGGCGGCAATCCGCCTCACCGGTTCCCGCGGCGAGGACGGCGCTGCTGCCGCGCCTCCTGGCAGGGCATCGGCCTGCTCGATGGCCTCATATGGCGCCGACATGCGCGCTCCCGGTTCGGGGACGCCCCCCATCACGCCGCCTGCACCGCGCAGAACGGCTGATGATTTTGATGGCCGAACCCTTAGGATTCGGTTGCCGCAGCGGTCCGCAGCACCACCTTGCCCGTGGATTTGCGGTCGCGGACCAGCTCCAGCCCGGCGCGGAACTCGGCCAGATCGAAGCTTTGCGACACGCGAGGGTTGAGCCGGCGAGCTTCATACAGCTTGGCCAGGGCGTCAAAGCCGCGGGCGACCAGGTCCGGCCGGTGCCGGCGCCAGGAGCCGAAATAGAAGCCCAGCGCCGCCACATTCTTCACCAGCAGGATGTTGGCCGGAATTTGCGGCACGCCGCCGCCGGCGAAGCCGACGACAAGGATACGCGCGTTCCAGTTGACCACCCGCAGGGAAGTGTCAAAGACCGCACCGCCGACAGGGTCATAGACCACGTCGACCCCGGTCTTTCTCCCATCGCTTAATTCCGCCACCAATGCCTTCACCCGGGCGCGGATGTCGCGTTCTGATTCAATGGGGCTTTTGTAGTCGATGGTGCAATCGGCGCCATGGGCGCCGGCGACGGCGCATTTGTCCGCGCCGCCCGCGGTGGCGATCACCTGCGCGCCCAGCGCCTTGCCGATCTCGACCGCGGTCAGGCCGACCCCGCCCGCCGCGCCGTGCACCAATAGGATCTCGCCCGCCTGCAACCGCGCCTGCTCGACCAGCGCCAGATAAGAGGTGCCATAGGCGATGGGGAAACCGGCGGCCTCGATCGGGCTCATGCCCTGCGGCACCGGATAGACGCCATCGGTCGCGGTGACCACGATCTCGGCAAAGGCGCCGTGCTCCGGAATCGCCATCACCCGGTCGCCCGGCTTGAAGCGCGTGACACCATCACCGACCGCTTCCACCGTGCCGGCCAGCTCGAAGCCGGGCACGAAAGGCGGCTGCAATTTCACCTGGTACTTTCCGGCGCTGATCAGGAGATCGGCGAAATTCAGTCCCGCGGCGGCGGTGCGGATGCGCACCTGACCAGGCCCCGGCGCGCCGGGATCGGGCAATTCGCTCAGATGCAAGCCATCCAGGCCGCTCAACTCGCGGCAAAGGATGGCGCGCATCAGAAGCCGAGCTCGGCGCTGGGCTGGATCTGGCCGGTCGGCGTGCCGGCCCAGTTGCGGATCTCCGGGACCAGGATGTTCGACAGCCTCGCCGCCTCGGACTCGTCGATCACGCCGAGGTCGCGCAGCACCTGGCCCATCACCACTTCGCAGGCGCGGCCGGCGCCGTCCTCGACCTTGATGCAGATGCCAAGGCCCATCGACGGCACTGCCGCGCAATAGACGCCTTCGGCGCCGGTCTTGACCGCGGCCTTGCCGGGAATGGCTTCCATCAGCCTGGTGCAGAAGCGGTCGGTTCCGGCGACCATGAAGGGCTCGGCCATCATCGCCGCCAGAATGCGGCGGCAGGCGGCGGCGCGCTGCTCCGGCAGATGATGCGGGTCGGCCATCTGCGCCATCGCGAAGGCGGTGTTGGCGATGGGAATGGCGATCACCGGGATGCCGCAGCCGTCGATGCCGCGCGGCACGTCGCCGAGCTCGCAGCCCGACATCTGCTCCAGGATGCCGAGCAGCCGCTGCTGCACCGGATGCTCATACTGGATGTAGCCCTTGGTCGGCTCGCCGAGATGCAAGGCGGTGGTCAGGAATCCCGCATGCTTGCCGGAGCAATTGTTGACCGCGCGGTTGGGCTCGCGTCCCGCCTTCACCATCGCCCGCATCGAGGGCTCGTGATAGGGCATGTGCGGTCCGCATTCGAGATCGTCGGGCGAAAGGCCGACGCGCTGCAACCACGCCGTCACCGTGTCGACATGGCGCGGCTCGCCGCTGTGCGAGGCGGTGGCGAGCGAAATCTCGGCCACCGACAGATTGAAACGATCCGCCGCACCGCTTTCCACCAGCGGGATCGCCAGCAGCGGCTTAATCGCCGAACGGCCATAGATCGCCTGCTCGACATCGCCCCAGGCGCGCACGATGCCGCCATGGGCATCGACCACGGCCAGGCTGGCGCGATGCCGGCTCTCCACCATCTGCCCGCGCACGACCTCGACCAGGACCGGCGAGGCGTCCTGCGGCAGATGGGTATGGACCGCTCTGTTCATGATGGCTGGCTCCTGATTTGCCGGCACCTTGCCGCCGGCGGTTATCCGATGCAAGAGGCGTCGCGTCACGGCGGGATGGCACGCCGGGCATGCAAAGTTTCCGTGGCACGGTCGACTTGGCCTTGCGTAATCTTCGCTCGTATTTCGCCGCCGAATTCATTCATTTGTCTGGAGACAAGTTTCATGCTCGACGAACTTGCCGCGATGCCGGACCAGATCGAGGCGCTGATGCGCCGGGTGCCGCAGGGCCGGCTCGACTGGAAACCGGAGTCCTGGGACGGCATCCCGGGTGAACGCTTCTCGGCCCTGGAGCAGGCCTGCCATCTGCGCGATATCGAGATCGACGGCTATCACGTCCGCTTCGGCCGCGCGCTGGCCGAGGACCGGCCGGACCTCGCCTCGATCGATTCGTACGTGCTGGCCGAGAAGCGCGAATATTCCGAAGACGATGCGCTGCGCGCGCTGATCGCCTTCCGCAACGCGCGGGAGGAGACGGTGGCGATGCTGGAGAAACTCACGCCCGCCGAATGGGAGCGCCGCGCCACCTTCGCCGAATATGGCGAGGTCTCCCTGCGCGGCCTGGCGCATATCCTCAGGAGCCACGATCTGCAGCACCTTGCCTGCCTGCACTGGCTGATGGCGAAGATGGCGTGAGGGCGGGCCGGCCGCCGCGGCTTCAGCCCTTGGTGTAGTCGGGGCCGCGGCGGGTCAGGAGGCCGTCCGCCAGCTCAAGCCAGGGAAGCTTCTCTTCGATCGCGACATGCAGGGTCGGCCGGAACGCCTCCGGCTCCTCCATCGCCGCGACAAAGAAGTGCATCATCCCGGACATGCGCACCGAACGGAACGAGATCGGCGAGCCGCAGGTCTCGCAGAAGCTTCGCTCGACGCCGGGCGACGAGTTGTAGATGCGCGGTTTCCCACCCGTCCATCGCCATTGGCTGTCCGGAACGCCGATATAGGTGGTCATCGGTGCCGAGCATTGCCGCCGGCAACTTTCGCAATGGCAGTGCACGCAGGACGCCACGGGCGGGTCGATCTCGAAGCGGACCGCGCCGCACAGGCAGTGACCACGCATCATACGGACCTCCTCGAGCCGGGACGCCAGAGACTAGCATGAAAGGGCGGCGCGATGCCGGCTTCAGCCGTTCCGCCTGCGGAACCGCCGCACTTTGTCCTTGGTGCCGCAATCGTCCATCGCGCACCAGCGCCGGGACAGGTTCTTGCTGCCGTCGTAGAACAGCCACAAACATGCGTGGTTGGGGCAGCGCTTGATGCGTTTCGCATCGCCGGTCAGCAACTCCGCCGCGTCGCGCGCGACGGCATTGCGGAAGCGGTCGATGGGGGAGGCCGCGTTGTCCTGCAGCGCGTAGCCGTCGCGGTCCGGAATCAAGCGTTCGGCCGCGCGGGCTTCCGCCAACTCGTCATTCAGCACCGACAGGTCCGCCGGCCGCGGCGCGACACCGTCATTCAGCGCATCGAAGATACCGAACAAGGCCGCGCGCAGGCGGTGCAGCCGCTCCAGCATTGCGGGGCTCGGCGCGCGGTCGAGGGCGAGGCCATAGCGCCCCGCCCAGCTCAGGAAATCCTTGGGTTTCTGCGCCCGGTCGCGCGGGCCGGCGCCGGAGCAGCGCGACAGCGAGTTGCAGAAATCGAGCGAGATCCGCCCCGCCAGGAACTCGTGCTTCGGCAGGGGAACCGCGGCGGCGGTGTCGTTGGCGCTGGACATGTTCGGCAATCTAACATGTGTCACCAGTAAAAATCAATTGACCGGTTACGCGGACCGGCCGAAATTGTCACCAGCAAAACTTGGAAAGCTGGTTACATGAGCGACAACGCCCTGTCCCTCCGCCGCCCCGCTGCCCGTCGAACCGGGGGCATCGACGGCTCGGCCCTGCGCAGCGCGCTTGGCGGCATGGTCATTTCCGGCCTGGGGCCGTTGCTGGTGCGCAACTCCCCGGTCGACGCCGCCTCGACCGCTTTCTGGCGCATGACGATCGGCGCGCCGGTGGCCTTGTGGCTGGCGCGGCGCGAACCGGCCTTGCCGCCGCGGGCCAAGGCCTGGGCGATCCTGTCCGGCCTGCTGTTGGGCGGCGACCTCGTGGTGTGGAATCACGCGGTACTCACCACCACGATCCTGGAAGCGACCCTGCTGGTGATGGTCTATCCGCTGCTGGTGGCGGCGGGCGGCTGGCTGCTGTGGCGCGAGCGGGTTTCCGCTCGTCTCGGCCTTGGCGGCATCGTCGCCTTCGCCGGCCTGGTGGTGATGACGTTGGGCCCGGCCGGCGGGCAATCCAGCCTGGAAGGCAATCTCTTCGCCTTGCTGGCGGCCCTGTTCTATACCGGTTGCCTGCTGATCACCGGGCGCCTGTGCCGGGTCCATCCCACGGTCGCGGTCACCGCCTGGACCTTCGTCGGCGCGTCGCTCGGCGCGCTGCCGGCCGCCTTGTTCGAGGCGCGCTTCCAGCCGGCCGACGCCGCGGGCTGGGGCTACCTCATCGTCTATGGCGGCGTGACCCTGCTCGGCTATCTGCTGATCAACCGCAGCCTGGGCAAGCTGCCGACCAATCTGGTGGCGGTGCTGGGCTATGGCCTGCCGGTGGTGGCGACCACCCTCGCCGTGCCGCTGATGGGCGAAATCCCGAGCGCGGGCGATCTCGTTGGTGCCGCCATCGTCATCGCCGGCCTGACCCTGGCGACGCGGCCCGCGAAAGCCGCCACGTAGCTTGCTTTCGCCGCGCCGGCTGAATAGCTTCCGGCGCATGAGCGAACCTAAGAGTCCCGTTGAACCAAAGCCCATGCGCGGCTATTTCGGCATCGGCGTCGAGGGTATCTCGAAGCCGATGAATCTGGGTGCCATCCTGCGCACGGCGCATGCCTTCCGCGCCAGCTTCGCCTTCGCCATCCAGCCGGTCATCGACGTGCACGAGCTGCTGCAATCGGACACCTCGATCGCCATCGAGAACATGCCGGTGCATGTCCATGCCAGCCTGGCCGAGTTCAAGCTGCCGATGGGTTGCCGGCTCATCGGGGTGGAGATCACCGACGACGCCATCGACCTGCCGAGCTTCAAGCATCCGACCGCGGCCGCCTATGTGCTGGGGGCGGAGCAGGATTCGCTGTCGCCGGAGCTGACCGAGCGCTGCGACTATGTGGTGAAAATCCCGACCCGTTTCTGCGTCAATGTCTCGGTCGCCGCCGCCATTGTCATGTATGACCGGATGGTGTCGCTGGGCCGCTTCGCCGAGCGGCCGGTCAGAGTCGGCGGCCCGGTCACGCCCCTGGCGGAACACAAGCGCGGCCTGCCCAAATGGAAGCAGCGCCGGCTGAGAAGCTCCGAAAGTTAACGTCGGCCTGTGACATAGGTCTCAGGAGGCCCCAAAGACCCGCGTCCGGCCGCCTCAAAGTCTGGATTCTGACCGTCCGATCATGATATTAGGCCGGTTCCTGTCGGAGAGGGTATGAAGCAGTTCTTTGGGGCCTTGGCGTTTTGGGGGTGTCTCTCGCTGTCGCTGACAGTGGGCGAGGCCGCCGCATATGCCGGAGAACTCGGTTCCTTCGGGGCCTGGTATGCAATGACGTCGGGCGAAGGCGGCGAAAAGCTGTGCTATGCCATCTCCGGCCCGCAGGTCTCGCTGGGCAAGATTCCCAACCGCGGCGAGGTTGGGCTGATGGTGACGCATCTTGACGGCGGCGCGCTGCGCGACCAGGTCAGCGTCGCGCTGGGCTTCGAGCCCAGCAAGAGCAAGCCGACCAAGATCAAGGTCGACAAGGGCGGCAACATCAATATGCGGCTGACCGACGGCGACCGGGTGTGGATCCGCGAGGGCAGCCTGGACCAGAAGCTGGTGTCGCAGATGAAGCGCGGCGACAATCTGGTGGTCACCGGCTTGAGCAGCAAGGGTGTCGCCTCGCAGGACACGTTCTCGCTGGACGGCTTCAGCAAGGCCTATGCGGCGATCAGCGAAGCCTGCGGCGTAAAGTAGAAGAGATTTCGAGATGGATGGCGCGGAACAGATGGCTCCAGCCGGGACGCCGGAACAAACGGGTTCGCCGGAAGCGAACCTGCCCAAAGCCAATTTGATCGGCCTGTCGCGCGAAGAGTTGGCCGCGACCATGGCGGAGATCGGCCAGCCGGCGTTCCGCGCGCGCCAGCTCTGGCACTGGATCTATCATCGCGGCGCCACCGATTTCGCCGCCATGAGCAATCTGTCCAAGGATTTCCGCGCGGCCTTGGCCGAGCGTTTCACCCTGGCACGGCCGGGCATCAGCGTCGACCGCCAGTCGATCGACGGCACCCGCAAATGGCTGCTGAAATTCGAAGATGGCCAGGAAGTGGAATCGGTCCACATCCCGGAAGAGGATCGCGGCACGCTCTGCGTCTCGTCCCAGGTCGGCTGCACCCTTACTTGCAAGTTCTGCCACACCGGCACCCAGCGCCTGGTGCGCAACCTGACCGCGCCGGAAATCGTCGCCCAGGTGATGAATGCCCGCGACCACCTCGGCGAATGGCCCAGCCCGCAGGAGGGCCGCCTGCTCTCCAACATCGTCATGATGGGCATGGGCGAGCCGCTCTATAATTTCGACAACGTGGCCAAGGCGCTGAAGATCGTCATGGACCACGAGGGCATCGCCATCTCGCGCCGCAAGATCACCTTGTCGACCGCCGGCGTGGTGCCGATGATCGAGAAGTGCGGCGAGGAGCTGGGCGTGATGCTGGCGATCTCGCTGCACGCGGTCACCGACGAATTGCGCGACCGCATCGTGCCGATCAACAAGAAATACCCGATCGCCGAATTGATGCGGGCCTGCCGCAACTATCCGGGCCTCAACAACGCGCGGCGCATCACCTTCGAGTATGTGATGCTGAAGGATGTGAATGACAGCCCGGCCGAGGCGCGCGCCCTGGTGAAGCTGCTGAAGGGCATCCCGGCGAAGGTCAATTTGATCCCGTTCAATCCGTGGCCCGGCGCACCATTCGAGCGCTCGACGCCGGAGCGCATCGCCGCCTTCAGCGACATCGTCTTCAATGCCGGCTATGCCAGCCCGGTGCGCACGCCGCGCGGCGAGGACATCATGGCCGCCTGCGGCCAGCTCAAGAGCGCCAGCGTGAAAGAACGCCGCTCGGCCAGAGATAAGACTGAGCACGACAAGGCCGAAGCCGCGCGCGCGGCGATGTAGCAAGACCGTGCGCCGCGCTGCTTTTCTGTTCGCCGCCCTCCTCACTATCTCTGCCGCGCCCGCCTTCGCCGACGCGCAGGAGGGTCAGGTTCAGGCGATGCGCGATGCCTGCGCCAACGCCACCAGCGCCAAGGACCAGATCAGCGCCTGCACCAAGCTGATCGACACGCGCCTGCTGAAGGAAAAGGAGCTGGCGCAGGCGCTGTATCAGCGCGGCCTGGGCTTTGCCGAGCTCGGCCAGTATCAGAACGCGATCCGCGATTTCGACCAGGCGCTGAAATTCGCGCCGGAGGCGACGGATGCGCGGTTCAATCGCGGCGCGGCCTACAGCAAGACCGGCAAGCTGGAGCAGGCGATGGCGGATTTCGACGCGCTGCTGAAACAGGTGCCGAACGATCCCAACACGCTCTATGCGCGCGCCTGGGTCCTGTCGCAGCGCGGCGAGGATGCGGCGGCGATCGCCGACCTCGACAAGGTGTTGGCCCAGGCGCCGGAAGACCGCGACGCCCTGGTCGATCGCGGCGGGCTCAACATCCGTGCCGGCCGTTACGATGCCGCGGTGCAGGATTTCTCCACGCTGCTGAAGCTGGCGCCGGATTCCGCCGCGGCGGCCTACAATCGCGGCCGCGCGCAATATGCGAAGGGCGACTTCAAGGCGGCGGCCGCCGATTTCGCCCTGGCGCTGAAGTTGCGCTCCGACAATCCCTATGCGGCCTTGCGCCACTACCTGGCGGAGGGCCGCGCGACCGGCCAGCTCTCCAACCAGGATGCCGCGCTGAAGAAGGCCGCGGAGAAACTGGAGCCGGAAGTCTGGCCGCGCCCGCTGCTGGAGCTGTTCCTCGGCACCGGCACGCCCGAGGCGCTGCTGGCCGGCATCAACGAGGTGCCGGAGAAGCAACGGCCGCCGGTCCTGTGCGAGGCGAATTATTACCTGGGTGAGCGCGCGCTGATCGAAGGCGACAAGGAAGCCGCGCGCAAATTCTTCCAGGCCGCCGCCGACACCAAGGCGGTGACGCAGCTCGAGCTCATCGACGCGCAGAATGCGTTGAAGGGGAAGTAGATCTCCCTGGAACATCTTTCCTGGTGGAGGTCACAATGGCAGGGCATAGACTCCAATCCTTATCCCCATCTCGTCATGCCCGGATTTAGTCCTGGCATCCACGAGTTTGCGGCCACAGATTCGGCTTTCTCGACGAAATGCTCGTATATTGCTGTCTCCGAGCCGCGAACTCGTGGATGCCAAGGCCAAGCCTTGGCATGACGGGGGAGAGTACGAAAGTCGCTGACTCGGACCGGACATTCATAGACAGGCAGTCTATGATAGCCCCGCTCTACCCCTCGCCGCGATGGACGTCGTGGGTGACGACGCCGAGGCCGCGCGGGCGTTCCAGCCATTCGGGGTGGCGCAGGGTGCGGCGGATGTCCTCCAGGCCGGCCTCCCAATGCTCGCGCATGATGATGGGGCTGAACTCGAAATCCTTGTGCTGCGCCTCGTACTGCTTGTCGCGATAGATCAGGTGGATGACGTTGTAGACCTTGGAGCAGGAGAGGTCGCGCAGCGCCGCCAGCTCCGGGTCGGCGGCAATCTCCGGCGGCAGGGCATCCAGCGCGCGCTTCAAGGCCCGGCGCAAGGTCTGCACTTCGGCCGCCGCGTCGGTCGCCATGCGGGTGCGGCTGGAATAGCGGATGTCTTTCTCGCGCTCCGCCACATCCATCAGATTCTTCGGCAGCGGCCCCTTGGCGCTCCACAGATCGACCTGGAAGGCGAGAGTGTCGCGGCGCGGCGAATGGCTCAGCACCTCGGTCAGCGGCGTGTTGGAGACGAGGCCGCCGTCCCAATAATATTTCTTGCCGATCTCGATGGCGCCGAAGCCCGGCGGCAGCGCGCCGGAGGCCATGATGTGCTCCGGCACAATTTTGATCGACGCATTGTCGAAATAGGCGAAATTGCCGGTGGTGACCTCGACCGCGCCGACGGACAGGCGCGTCTCGCGCGCATTGATGCGGTCGAAATCCACCAGCCGCTCCAAGGTCGCCTTCAGCGGCGCCGTGTCGTAATAGCTGGTGCCGGTGAACGGCCACAGGTACGGCGGCGGCACGCGCGGGGTGAAGAACCCTTCCTGCCCGCCGAACAGGGTGCGGCCGGCCGAAAAGGCGCTGATCGCCGCGCGGGTCGGCCCATCGCCCGCCAGCGCCGCCAGATGCTCCTCGCCCGCGACGCCGGGCCACAAAGCGGAGCGGCAGATCGTGTCCCAGAATTCATTGAGCCGCGGCAGGCGCTCCTCCGGCGCGTTGCCGGCCAGGATCGCCGCATTGATCGCGCCGATGGAAATGCCGGCGAACCAGTTGGGCTGGATGCCGGCCTCGTGCAGGCCCTCGTAGACGCCCGCCTGGTAGGAGCCGAGCGCCCCGCCGCCCTGCAGCACCAGGGCCACGGTCTCGTAGGCGGGAAGGGTGAAAGGCTTCGCCATGGAAGGAGCTTACACGAAGTGCGCGCGGCGGCATCATGACGATTGGCCGCATTGAAATTCTCTCCACCAACTCGGCCTGCTCCCTCCCCCTTGAGGGGGGAGGGTGGGATGGAAGAAGAATTAGTGCCGGAAATGCCGGGTCCCGGTGAAGACCATGGCGAGGCCGGCCTGGTCGGCGGCGGCGATCACGTCCTCGTCGCGCATGGAGCCGCCGGGCTGTATCACGGCGGTGGCGCCGGCTTCCGCCGCGGCCAGCAGACCGTCGGCGAAGGGGAAGAAGGCGTCGGAGGCGACGACCGAGCCCTTGGCCCAGCTCTCGCTCTGGCCGGCGGCCTTGGCGGCTTCGGCCGATTTCCAGGCGGCGATGCGCGAGGAATCGACGCGACTCATCTGCCCCGCGCCGATGCCGACGGTCGCGCCGTCTCGGGCATAGACGATGGCGTTGGATTTCACATGCTTGGCGACGGCGAAGGCGAACAGCAGGTCGGCGATCTCGCGCTCGGTCGGCGCGCGCTTGGTCACGACCTTCAGATCGTTGCCGCTTGTGCGCGCCGCGTCGCGATCCTGCGCCAGGAAGCCGCCGGCCAGGCTCTTGAAAGCGAGACCCTCGCGCGCCGGGTCTGGCGCGCCGCCGGTCTCCAGCAGGCGCAGGTTCTTTTTCGCCCCCAGCACCGCCAGTGCTTCCGCCGAGAAGGACGGCGCGATGATCACCTCGGAGAACAGCTTGCCGATCAGCTCCGCGGTCTTGCCGTCGAGCGGCCGGTTTGCGGCGATGATGCCGCCGAAGGCGCTCACCGGATCGCAGGCCAGCGCGCGCTCATAGGCGGTCGCCAGATCCTTCGCGTCCCTCGCCGTCGCCACGCCGCAGGGATTGGCATGCTTGATGATGGCGATGGTCGGCTGCGCGAAATCGCTGACCAGCTCCCACGCCGCATCGGTGTCGTTGAGGTTGTTGTAGCTGAGCTCCTTGCCCTGCAATTGCTTGGCGGTGGCAAGGCCCGGCTCGCCGCTGTCGGTCACATAGAAGGCGGCGCGCTGGTGCGGGTTCTCGCCATAGCGCAGCAGCGATTTGCGGGTGCCGGCGATGCTCATGCGCTCCGGGAACGGCTCGCCCAGGTCCTGCGCCATCCAGCGGGCGATGGCGGCATCATAGGCGGCGGTGCGGGCGAAGGCCTTGCGCGCCAGGCGGCGGCGGAAATCCAGGCAACTCGCGCCACTATGCGTATTCAGCTCCTGCATCAGATCGGCGTAGTCGCTGGGGTCGACCAGGACGGTGACGAAATCATGGTTCTTCGCCGCCGCGCGGATCATCGCCGGGCCGCCGACGTCGATATTCTCGATCACGTCATCGCGCGCGGCGCCCTTCGCCACCGTCGCCTCGAACGGATAGAGATTGGCCACCAGCAGGTCGATATCGGCGATGCCATGCTGCGCTTGCGCCGACACATGATCGGCCAGGTCGCGCCGCGCCAGCAGCCCGCCATGGATTTTGGGGTGCAGGGTCTTCACCCGCCCGTCCATGATCTCCGGAAAGCCGGTATGGTCGGAGACGTCGGTGACGGAAAGCCCGGCCTTGCGCAGCGCCTGGGCCGAGCCGCCGGTGGAGAGCAGGGCGACGCCCTTGGCGCTCAGGAACTGCGCCAGCTCGACCAGCCCGCTTTTGTCCGAAACCGACAGCAGCGCGCGGCGGATCGGGCGGACAATGTTCGGCATCGGGGACTCCGGCGGCTAGAGAGGGCGCGCCTTTATCGCCGGACGCCTTCCTTTTGCAAAGCCCATTTCACCTGGGTCTCGTCGCCTTCGATGGCGCCGGTGACCACCAATTGCTGGGTGCGGCGGACCTGGCCCTTATGCCCCAGATAGATGCTGTCAGCGAGGCTGAGGTCGCCGCCTTGCACCCGCAAGCGCCAGGCCCCGCCGGTGGTGGAGCCGGACAATTTCAGGAACGCCGCCTGGCCGTTCTGCGTCACCGAGACCTGCACCGCCGGGTGCACATGAAACCGCAGGGCGAAATTGTTGCCGCCGCGACCGGCCAGCGTTTCCTCGCCCATCAGTTCGTTGCCGTCGGCAGACAGGAACAGGCGGCGGCGATGGATCAGGCCGAACGCCTCCTCATAGCCGTTGTGGCGGATGTCCAGCCATTGGCCGGTCTCGGTCATCTCGCGCCGCGCCACCACGGATTTCGGCGTCAGCGCCAGACCGCCAAAGGGGAGCAGCATGGAGGAATTGGTGTCGTCCACGACCAGCGTCGAATGCGCGGCGCTGGAACCCTGCACGGCGCGCCATTCGGGCGCCACCGGATGGGCGCCGCAATTGACGATGATGCGCTCATGCCCGTGGCTCATCTCGAAGGACGCCGTGCCGGCATGGGCATGCGAATCCAGCCCGCGCGGCGGCGGCGCGCCGGCATCGGCGATGATGGTGGTCTTCCCCGCGACCATGCGGTGAAAGCCGCTATGCGGCAATTGCACCAGCTCGCGCAGCTCCGCATTGCGCAGCGAGGCGGCGCGGTGCAGGGCGAGGGTCACCTCGGCGCTGCCCACCTCGCTCGAATCGTTGAACAGGGCCAGCGCGCCGTCCGGATGCACGGTGACCCGCAGCGCCGATGCCAGGTTCTCGATGCAGGAGGCAAGCTGGTCCGGCAGCGGCCGGCTGGTCAGGGTCAGCACCTGGGCCAGATCCAGCAGATGCTGCAGCAGCTCGAGCGCCACCGCCGGGCTGCGCTCGACATGGCCGCCATCGGGCAGGATCTGCGTGGCGAGCTCGGCCTCCAGCAGCGTCTGGCCGCGGCGCAGCCACTTGTCGCCGCCGCGCTCATTCTGCGGCAGCAGCGCGCCAGCGATCATCAGGGCGATGATGGCTTTCAGCAGGTCGGAGCCGATCAGCCCGTCGGGCAAGGCGCGCGACAGATGCTGCGCCTGCCGGTTCAGCGCGCGGAACAGATGCGCGCGGAACAAGGCGTCGCTGTTCACTTCCAGGAACGCCGCATTCATCAAGCAGCGGCGCAGCCGCGCCGCCAGCAGATCCGACCGCCAGGTGAAGGAGTCGTAGGCGGCGGTTTCCGCGAACCAGTTGAGGACGATCTGCCGCGCCGTCTGCCGTGTCGCAGGTCCCCCCAGCATGCGCAGATCGTCGAGCCAGGCGAAGCCCGCCATCCAGGCCTGCCAGCTCTGGCTGACGCCGACCGCGTTGTGCAAAGGCTTCGGGTTGCGCACCAGCTCGGTGCCGCAGCGGAACTCGCCATGCAGCAGCGCCATGCCGTTGCGCTCATCCGCCGGCCAGACGTCGAACGGCACCGCCGCCAGCTCGCCGCTGGAGCGGGCGCCGAGCGTGGCGGCATAGAGACCGCTGCGATAGAGCGGCTGGATCAGGCGGCGATAGAGGCGTGAGGCGAGCAGCTTCGGCGGCAAGGCGAGCAGGGTCTGCAGCCGCGGCGCCAGCAGCTTCGGCCGGCGATTGCCACGCCGCGGCCGCCGGATCGATGCTTTGCGGGATGTCTCCGCGATGGCCGTCATCGGCCGCAACCCCTCTCAGCTCCACGCACACTATACAATGGCACGATTACGGCCAAAGGACGGCGCTAACCGCGCAGTGCCTGAATATTGGGCGCATATTCGGCCGGGCCGCCCTGGAAGGTCGCGGTGCCGGCCACCAGCACGTCGGCGCCGGCGGCAACCGCCAGCTTCGCGGTCTCGATATTGATGCCGCCATCGACCTCCAGATCGATCGGCCGCCCATTCTGCGCCTCGCTGACCGCGTCGATGCGCCGGCGCAGTTCCTTGATCTTGTGCAGGCTCGATTCGATAAACTTCTGGCCGCCGAAACCGGGATTGACGCTCATCACCAGCACCAGATCGATGTCCGGCAGCAGCCATTCCACCGCCGAGATCGAGGTGCCGGGATTGAGCGACAGACCGGCCTTCTTGCCCAGCGATTTGATCAATTGCACCGTGCGATGCGGGTGCGATCCGGCCTCCGGGTGGAAGGTGATGATGTCGGCGCCCGCATCCGCGAATTCCTTCACGAAAAGGTCGACCGGGCTGATCATCAGATGCACGTCGAAGGGCAGCTTGGAATGCGGCCGCAGCGCCTTCACCACCATCGGCCCGATGGTCAGGTTCGGCACGAAATGGCCGTCCATGACGTCGACATGGACATAATCGGCCTTGGCCTCGGTGATCGCCCGCACCTCCTCGCCCAGCTTGGCGAAATCGGCGGACAGGATGGAGGGGGCAATTCTGGTCGGCTGCTGCATGGCCGCCTGCTTAGCATCGGCCGGGAGTCGGGGGCAAGGAAGGGCGGCCGTCACGTCGAATCAGGGGCAATTCTGCCCGGGGCGGGCTGGCGCCGGCCAAATGGACTGGGGAATCGTCTATACTTTACGGTTGCATATCGCGGCCATCGCCCGCAGGCTGGTGATCTGCCATCGGGGGAGAGGGCAACACACATGAACTCGGAGCAAATCCAGCCTTCGGCTGAGGGCGCCGCCGCACGTCCGACTCTGGGATTCTGGCTGGGATTTCTGACCGTCGGCCTGTGTCTTGGATCCATTCGAACAGCGGTTCAGACCTACCAACAGATCAGCCTCGCAGAGGAACAGGTGCCCCAGCTTTTGGACATGGGGACGTGGCAAGCGTACAAGATCTTCTCGGCGATACTATGCCTGGCGGTATTTGCCGCGGCCGCTCTTGCGATTCATGCCATCCATGCCGGAAAGACGCGCGATCATCTGCTGCGCATCGTCGCGGCGCTCTGGTTCATGTCCCTCGGTTCGTCCGTGATCGACTATCTGGCATCGGGCTTCTTGTTCGGCTTCGCTGCCACGGCGCAAGCGCTCGCCGAGCAGGAAGTCGTGCTCCAGTTTTTCATCGCGATCCTCGTGACGTGTCTATGGACGGCGTACCTGTTGCGGTCGGAGCGATGCCGCCTGCGTTATCCCTAGCCGTCGGCTGATCTAGGCCGGCAGCGGCCGACCCTTGGCCGGAACCACGCAGAAGCGGTGGCCGGTCGGGGCTTCCATGACCACCCAATCCTTCACCTGCTTGAAGATCGTCGCGCCAAGCCCCTGCAATCTCTGGACCTCCGTCGCCACATCCTCGGCCTGGATGTCCAGGTGCACCCGGCTGGGATGGTCGACCCGCTGGATCTCGATATCCAGCCCGCCCGGTCCCGCCGCCAGATAGCGATAATCGGGATCGGCGGCATGGGCGGTCGGGTTCAGCGGCAGACGGAGCGCTTCCGACCAGAATTTCGCCGCGCCCTCGATATCGTCGGTCTGGCAGTCGATGATGAAGCCGTGCAATCCGGTGTTGGACATGAATCCCTCCCGCGCCAAGGACATGGAACATTAACATCATGCGCCGGGGTTGGTGCCATGTCCCGGAATTGGAATTTGAGCGGGCGGGCCCGGCGGCATAGAGTCCGGGGCAAATCACGGATTTGGGAGGCGACGGCGATGCCGGCCGACTTTTATCAACAGCTCGATCAGACCCTGGCGCAGATCAAGGCCGACGGGTTCTGGAAGGCCGAGCGCCTGATCGGCACGCCGCAGGGGCCGGCGATCCGCCTGGCCGACGGGCCGGAGGTGCTGAATTTCTGCGCCAACAATTACCTGGGCCTGGCGGACGATCCGCGGCTGATCCTGGCGGCGGAGGATGGGCTGCGCAGCCACGGCTTCGGCATGGCCTCGGTGCGCTTCATCTGCGGCACCCAGGACATCCACCGCGAGCTGGAAACGGCAATCGCCAAATTCCTCGGCATGGAGGAGTCGATCCTCTATTCCTCCTGCTTCGACGCCAATGGCGGGCTGTTCGAGACCATCCTGGGCGAACAGGACGCGGTCATTTCCGATGCGCTCAATCACGCCTCGATTATCGACGGCATCCGGCTGTGCAAGGCCAAGCGCTTCCGCTACCGCAACAACGACATGGCGGATCTTGAGGCGCAGTTGAAGGCGGCGGAGACGCAAGGCGCGCGGTTCAAGCTGATCGCCACCGACGGCGTATTCTCGATGGACGGGATCATCGCGGATTTGAAATCGATCTGCGACCTGGCGGACCGCTACAACGCGCTGGTCATGGTGGATGACAGCCACGCGGTGGGATTCGTCGGCAATCACGGCCGCGGCACCCCGGAATATTGCGGCGTCGAGGGCCGCATCGACATCATCACCGGCACGCTGGGCAAGGCGCTGGGCGGCGCTTCCGGTGGCTACGTGGCGGCGCGGCGTCCGGTGGTGGAGCTGCTGCGGCAGCGCTCTCGGCCCTATCTGTTCTCGAATGCGCTGGCGCCCAGCATCGTCACGGCCTCGCTGTCGGTGCTGGAGTTGCTGGCGACGGATGAAGGCGCGGAGCGGCGGCGCGACGTCATCGAGAACGGCAGACTGTTCCGGAAAAAGATGGCGGCGCTCGGCTTCGACCTGGTGCCGGGCGACCATCCCATCATCCCGGTGATGCTGGGCGACGCGGCGCTGGCCACGCGCATGGCGGATGCACTGCTGAACGAGGGCGTCTATGTGATCGGCATTTCCTTCCCCGTGGTGCCCAAGGGCCAGGCGCGCATCCGCACCCAGATGAGTGCCGCCCACACCAAGGACCATAT
>DASZQC010000242.1:0-2173 GCA_035549815.1 Dongiaceae bacterium | reverse complement strand
CGATCCCGCGGACGTGCCGATCCCCTACATGGCGCGGACACGCGCTTACTATCGGGCGCTGGGCTATGACGAGCCCTATCGCTGGGCGCATTTCGCCGAGGTGCCGTTCGCGCGCCTCGTCAAGCCGCTGTCGGATTGCCGCATCGGGTTGGTGACCACGGCGGCCCTGTTCGATCCCGCCCACGGCGACCAGGGGCCGGGCGCTCCGTACAATGCCGCGGCGAAGTTCCATCGCGCCTATGCGCACCCGACGTCCGCCTCGCCGGACGTGCGCATCTCCCACGTCACCTATGACCGCACGCACACCAGCGCCGACGATGCGAATTGCTGGTTCCCGCTCGCGCAACTGGAGCGCTGCGCCCTGGATGGAATGATCGGCGCGGTCAGCGGCCGCTTCTATGGCGCGCCGACCACGCGCAGTCAGCGCACGACGATGGAGCAGGATGCGCCGGACATCCTGGCGGCGATGCGCGCCGACAAGGTCGATGCGGCGGTGCTGGTGCCCAACTGCCCCGTCTGCCACCAGACCATCAGCCTGGTGGCGCGGCACCTGGAAGCCGCGGGCATGCCGACCGTGATCATGGGTTGCGCCAAGGACATCGTCGAGCATGTGGGGGTGCCGCGCTTCCTGTTCAGCGATTTCCCGCTCGGCAATGCGGCCGGCAAGCCGCACGATTCCGGTGCGCAGATCCTGACCATCGACCTGGCGCTGGAACTGCTGGCCATGGCGCCTGTCGCGCGTACCACCATCCAGTCGCCGCTGCGCTGGCGCGTCGACGCCGCGTGGAAGCGCGATTTCTGCCGGGTCGAGGGCTTGTCCCCGGCCGAGCTTGCAAAATTGCGTGCCGCGCACGAGGATCACCGCGCCATTGCCAGTGCAGGCCGACTCGAGTCGCGCGGCCGCTGAGCCGGCGGAATACGATCCGGGGGAAAAGATGCGCGTCGACGGCAGCTGCCATTGCGGCCAGGTCACCTTTGAAGCGGAAGTCGACCCCGACAAGGTCCTGGTCTGCCACTGCACCGATTGCCAGACGCTCTCCGGTTCCGCATTCCGCGTGGTGGTCTATGCCGAGCCCGGCACCTTCAAGCTGCTGACCGGCCAGCCCAAGACCTATGTGAAGATTGCCGAAAGCGGCAACAAGCGGGTGCAGGGCTTCTGCGGCAATTGCGGCAGCTCGCTCTATGCCCACGCACTGGCCGGCGAACCGCACATCCGCCCGCCCATCGTCGGCTTGCGCATCGGCGCCCTGCACCAGCGCGCTGAGCTGGCGCCCAAGGTGCAGCACTGGACCCGCTCGCGCCTGCCCTGGGTGCCGCACATGGACGGCGTCACCGAGATCGAGATGGATTAGGCGCCAAGTATTTTTTGTTTGTTGGCGCGCAGCAGCACGATCTTCGCCTTGCCGTAGCGCCGCTCGTCCTCGACGGCGAAGCCTGCGATCTCCGGCAGGTCTTCCATCGCCGACATCTCCGCGACGACCAGCGCTTCGGGGGCGATCCAGCCGGCCGCTTGTAGTGCCGTGAGCGTCGGCACGATTAGACTCTTCTCATAGGGCGGATCGAGGAAGATCAGCGAGCAGGGGGCGTAGTGCTTGTGGCTCGCGGCGTTGGGCGGATTGCGCGCGTCGTGGCTGAACACCAAGGTGCGGGCGATCTCGTGGCAGGCTTTGATGTTGCGCTTCAGCGCTTCCAGCGCGGGCTTGGCGATCTCGAACACCACCAGGCTCTCCGCACCACGTGACAAGGCCTCGAGGCCCAGCGCGCCGGAGCCGGCGAAGGCGTCCAGCACCTTGGCGCCGCGCACGGCGTCGAAGCGGTGCATCAGCATGTTGAAGATCGCCTGGCGCGCGCGGTCGGAGGTCGGGCGCACGTCGGCGCCCTCGGGTGCGATCAGCTTGGTGCCTTTGTGCGTGCCGGCATCGATGCGCATGGTCAGCGCGCGGGGCGTCCGGACTTGCGCGGCGGCTTGCCGAAGCTCTTCTCGCGCCGGTCGCGATGCGGGCCATCGCCTTTCGCGGCTGGGCGATCGCCTTTCGGCGCGCCGGGCTTCAGGCGCAACTGGCCTTTCATCTCGTGCGCGACCGACTTGCCGTAATGGGTCGGGCGCGGCGTGGCTTGCTTCTGGCCGCCGCCCATCTGTTCGCGCAATACCTTGCCCGGCACTTCCTCGATA
>DASZQC010000241.1:0-12439 GCA_035549815.1 Dongiaceae bacterium | reverse complement strand
CGCATGGATGCCGACATGACCCAGGAATTCCGGCAGCGCGCGGCGCCAGGACGCCGCGTGGCTGATTGCGACCTTGCCGGACAGGCGGTCGAAGAATTCCGCGCGCGTCATCTGTGCCAACAGGTTGCGCATGCGCTTGATGTCCGCGTCCCGCGACGCTTGTTCGAGGAACAGATCGAGCGCGGCACCGACAGCGGCCACAGCCTGCGCCTCATCCACCGCGACGAACATCGTCGCATCACCCGCATCCGTCGGCGGCGAGCCGGCAAGGCCCAGCGCCATCCGCCCGTCGCCCATGCTGGCCAGCCAGATGTCGTGCGGATGATCCATGGCCGCAACGCTTTCGCCGCCATCGACCTGAATACAGAATTTCGGCGACAAAGCCGCATATCTGTCGTTCGCTTGGAGCCTTTCGAGCAGATCGCGGGCCAGCGGCAAGGCATTGATCGCCTGCGCCGGATCGAGGCCGGCGACCGGGCTGACCATCACGTTGCGGATGTCGTCGGCTTCCGGCCGCGTCGGGCCGAGTCCCGCCGCCAGCAAAGCGGCGATCAGCGGCGTTTCGTCCTCCGCAGAGACTCCGCGGAGCTGCAGGTTGGCGCGGTTGGTGACGTCGATGTCGCCATTGCCGAACCGGGCCGCAGCAGCAGCGACGGCGCGCGCCGCATCCGATGAGAGATGCCCCAGGGCGAGCTTCAGCCGGCAGATGCCGCCGTCGCGCGCGGGCACGATCCGGAACAGGCCGGGGCACGCGGATGCCGCCATGGCCCGCCTCGCCTTCGTGATCTGCGCGTGAACCTCAGGCATCCTTTCGCCCCGCCAATTTGCGACGGTCAGAGCGAAAGCGAGGAGCTGTCTGACAGCTCGCCGCCACGACCGGGACACCCCGCCCGGCATGTTCGCACGTGACCTCGGCCTTCGGCAGGTCTCCTGGCTTGCGGGTCCTCGCCTGTCATTGCCTTCCCGGCGGATCCGCGCCAGTGGCCGTCAATGACAGGCTCGCCGCTTACAGTTGCGGGGGCAGCCACGGAATCGACCCGAAGGCCTCACCGTGTTCCCTCTGGGCCCTTGCGGGCACCGACGGCGGCCGGAAATTAGCGGAAGGCACCGGCCGGAGTAAAGGACGCAACGTCTTGGATCGTCCCTTGTGTCAATCCGCCGCCGTGCTTGCCACGACGATCTAATCCATTGATCTGGACGACGAATCCGCCCCCGCGGTTACTCGTACCAGCCTTCCGTCGATTTCCGGAGCGTCGCGAACTGGCGCGGGTCGTGGCCGTACCAGACCTGCGCGCCCCCGTCGGCAAGAGCCTGAATCCGGTCCAGCGCCCGCTCATAGCCGGCCGCATCGGCCAGCCAGCGCGGCGGGCGGCGCTCCAGCAGGTTCTCCGCGCAATAAACGGCGTCGGAGGCGAGCACGATCCTGCCGGCCTCGGGCAGGTCGACCGATAGAGCCAGCATGCCGGCGGCGTGGCCGCGCCCGAAATTGAGGAGGCGCACCTCGTCATGCAGCGACAGGTCACCTTCGTCATCGGCGACCTGCCGCCAGTCCAGCTCGGCGGCGAGGCAGGCATCGGTATCCTGCCAGCCATAGGCGCGCTGGTCGCGATTCTTGTAGGCCGCCATCGCCGCGGCGAACTCGTCCGCGTGAACGATGATCCGCGACTTGCGGAAGAACTCGGTGCAGCCGGCATGGTCGCTGTGCATGTGCGACAGCACGACATAACGGAAATCGTTCGGCCCCAGGCCCAACTGCTCCAGCCGGTGCGGCAGGCAGCATTCCTCGCCGCCGAGATGCGCGTAGTCGCGCTGATAATCCTGCGGCCACCGGCCCTGCGGCCCCATGGATTGCGGGTGGCAGCCGGTATCGAACAGCACGCGGCCGTCCGGATGGTCGATGCAAAAGGCGGAGATCGGTGCCTCCACCATTTTCGGAAAGGGCAGTGGCCCGCGGCCGACCAGGATGCGGGCATTCATGCGCAGCCGGCCGAGATCGAGCACATGCAGCCTGAGGTGCGCCATGCGGTCAGTGAGCAGGCGAAGCGTCGCGGAGCCGGCGGCGCTCCGCCCAGCCGCGGATGATGCGGTCGGCCATCATCGCCGCCAGCGCGATGGCGAGGCCGGAGGTGAGGCCGAGGCCGGCATTGGCCTTGCCCAAAGCGATATAGACCTGCTGGCCCAGATCCTTGGTGCCGACCATGGCGGCGATCACCACCATGGAAAGGGCCGCCATGATGGTCTGGTTGAGGCCCAGCATGATGACCGGCATGGCCAGCGGCAATTTCACCTGGAACAAAAGCTGCAACGGCGTGCAGCCGCATTGCTGGCCCGCCTCGATGCAATCGGCACGCACATGGCGGATGCCATGCTCGACATAGCGGATCGGCGGCACGATGACATAGAGCATGATGGCGATGAGCGCCGTCAGCTCGCCCACCTTGAAGAACATCAGCGCCGGGATCAGGAACACGAATTGCGGCATGGTCTGCAGTGTGTCGTTGATCGGCCGCACGATCTTGGACACCGTGTCGTTGTGCGCCGCCCACAGGCCGATCAGCCCGCCGATGACGAGACAGAGGAACACGGCCAGCCCGCAGAGATAGACCGTCTGCATGAAGGGCTGCCACAGGCCGAGCACCAGGATGAACAGGCAGGAGAAGAATGCGAACACCGCAACGCCCGCGCCGGCGCAACGCCAGGCCAGCATCACCACCAAAGCGATGAAGGCCGGCCAGGGGAAATTCGAGAAACCGAAAAAGAACAAGGTGCCCGCCACCACCATCGCCAGGGCGCCCTGCCAGCCGAAGCTGCGACCCAAGGCCGTCGCGATCAGGCCGACGGCCAGGACATAGATCGCGATCACCGTCGGCGTCAGGGCGATGCCCCAGGACATCGGCGTCACCGCCTGCACCATGCCGATGCGCAAAGGCAGGATGAAGAAATAGAGCACGTTGTTCTTGAAGGTTTCCAGTGGGCCGGCATAGGCCGCGACCAGGCCCAGCACCCACGTGTTCATGCCTTCGGCATCGATCAGCCCGCGTCCGGCGGTCAGCGGCAGCAGGTCGAAGATGCCGGTCAGGTGCATGAAGCCCGACAGCACGATGGCCCCCGCCACGATGCCCCAGAACCGCCGCGGCGCGAGCCAGGCCGGTACTCCGGCGACCTTGTTTCGCGCGGTGAAGCCGAGCGTGATACGGTCCATCACCATGGCGAGCAGCGCGATGACCAGGCCGGAGAGCAGGCTTTGCCCGAAGGCGGCCTTGCGCATGGAGGAAAGCACCTCCCAGCCGATATCCTCGAATCCGCCGATGATGGAGGCGATGATGACGATGCTGAAGGCGGCCATGGTGCTCTGGTTGATGCCGACCAGCATCTGCGGCATCGCCGTCGGCACCTCCACCATCCAGAAGCGCTGGCGCGGGGTGCAGCCGCTCATCACGCCGGATTCCTGGATGTCACTCGGCACCCGTTCCAGCCCCAGCAGCGTGTTGCGCACCATCGGCGGCACGGCATAGATGGCGCTGGCGATCAGGCCGACCACCGGGCCGAAGCCGAACAGCAGCAGCAGCGGGATCAGGTAGGCGAAGGCCGGCATGGTCTGCATGACGTCCAGCGCCACCTCGATGGCGCCCCGGGCCCGCTTCACGCGATGCGCCAGCACGCCGAGGCCGAAGCCCGCCGCGACCGACATCGGCACCGCGATCAGCACCAGCGCCAGGGTGTTCATGCTCTCGCGCCAATAGCCGGCGACCAGCAGGTAAGCGAGCGTGCCGATGGCGAACCAGGCAAGCCTGCGCCCGCCGGCGCGCAACGCGATGATTCCGACCAGCACCATCATCATCGGCCAGGGAATCCATTGCAGGACCGCCTGCACGCCATGCATCGGCCAGTCGAGCAGCCAGGCGATGAAGCGGAAGACCGGCTTCACGAATTCGGTGACGGCGCCGCTGACCACGTCGACGCCCGCCGCGATGGGCAGCACCCAATCCGCCGGATAGAGCGACAGCCACGGCGCGGACCCGCGCAGGACCAGGCACAAAGCGGCGAAGGCAAGCACGGGGAGCCAGGCGGCGAGGCCCGGATCGAGCCGCGGCCGGCGGAGCAGATCGTTGGCGATCGCCGTCACCGGCGCCTCTGCCGGTCGCGATCCACGATGGACAGCACCGACGCGGCGTCGATCGCCCCGACAGCCGCACCGCCATCGGTCACGCGAAAGCCGGTCGAACCGCCGGCCAACTTCGCCAGCAAATCCTCCACCGTGGCAGTCGGTTCAACCGCATCGACGCGACCGGCACTGTTGGAACCGTTCGTCGGCCGCATGATGTCGCGCGCCAGCATCACCCGAACCAGCGGGATATCCTCGACGAAGCGCGCCACGTATTCATCGGCCGGGGCGCGCACGATGTCCGCCGGGCGGCCGATCTGAATGATCTCGCCCTGGCGCATGATGGCGATGCGGTCGGCGAGGCGGAACGCCTCCTGCATGTCGTGGGTGATGAAGACGATGGTCTTGCCCAGCATCTTTTGCAGGCGCAGGAACTCGTCCTGCATCTGGCGGCGGATCAGCGGATCGAGTGCGGAGAACGGCTCATCCAGGAACCACAAGGCCGGGCCAACGGCGAGCGAGCGCGCCAGGCCGACGCGCTGCTGCTGGCCGCCGGACAATTGATGGGGAAAGGATTGCTCGCGCCCCTCCAGACCGACCAGCGCGATCATCTCCCGCGCGCGGCCGTAGCGCTCCTGCGCCGGCCGGCCCTGCACCTTCAGCGGGAAGGCGACATTGTCCAGCACGTTCAGATGCGGCAGCAGGCCGAAATGCTGGAACACCATGCCCATCTCGCGCCGGCGCAAGTCGATCAGCCGCTGCGGGCTGGCGCTGAGCAGATCCTCGCCATCCAGCAGCACCTGGCCGAAGCTCGGCTCGATCAGGCGCGACAGGCAGCGGACCATGGTGGACTTGCCGGAACCCGACAGGCCCATGATGACGAAGATCTCGCCGAGGCGGATGTCGAAATTGGCGTCGATCACCGCCGGGACATGGCCCTCGGCGCGCAGCCGATCGCAGGCGGAGGCGCGGTCGCCGTTGAACAGCCCGTCGGAAATACGGTCCGCCTGCGGCCCATAGGCCTTCCACAGATTGCGGCAGACGAGCTTGATCGGCCTTTCCGTCGTCCCGAGGTCCGTCATCGCCCCTCTTCTCCAAAGACGGCTCGACGCCGTTCCAGGCGGAACAGCGTCGAGTTTCGCATTGCGGATTACAACGGGTTTAGGAGCCGGCGGCCTTCACCCAGGGCTCCCAGACCGCCTGGTTGGCGTCGATCCAGGCCTTGGTCACCGTGGTGATGTCCTCGCCCTTCTTGTCGATGGCCAGCATCATCTTCTGCTGCTCGCCCGCATCCATCTGCAGTTGCTTCAGAAGCTCAAAAGCGGCCGGCCACTTGGCGGCGAAGTCCTTCCACAGAATCTTGTGCACTTCGGGCGGATTGATGCAGTGCTCGTTCTCCTGCGACTTGCAGGGCGGCATGGTCACCCAATCGACGTCGACCTCGGCCAGCGCGTAATGCGGCGCCCAGAACATCATCAGCAGCGGCTTCTTCGCCGCGGCCGCGGATTCAAGTTCCGCCACCAGGGCGCCTTCCGAACCCGCCGGCACCGCCGCCAGCGGCAAATTGTTGTCGGCGGCGATGGTCGCGGCGCGCGAGCCCCAATCGGCGGGATAGTCCAGCAGGCGGCCGTTGGGGAACGTCTCCGGCGCGGCCAGCGCCTGGACGCATTCCGGCTTGGTCAAGGCCGTCCAGTCCGGCAGGCCCGGGCAGACTTCCGCCATGTATTTCGGATAGACCCAGCCTTCGCGCGTCTGCAGGCCGAGCTGGCCGATATCGACGATCTTTCCGGCTTCCATCGCCTTGGGGAAGATGTCGCCGACATTGTTCATCCAGACTTCGAGCGACGCGCTGATCGACCCGTCGGACAGGCCTTCGAACTGCGGGAAGTTGCCGGCGGTGACGTATTCGACCTTGTAGCCGAGCTTTTCCAGGAGCTGCCCGGCGATGTGCGACGTCACATGCTGGCCGGTCCATTCATTGATCGCGAGCTTGATCACTTCATCCTTGGCGCCGAGCTCGGCGGCGGATGCGTTCGCGGCGATGACCGTCGCAGCGAACATGCCTGTCAGCAGGCACGGAACACGCCATTTCATCATTGCATCTCTCCCTGTTAGCACCCTGTTATCTGCCGGTATTCCGGCTTGACCTTCAGAGTAGCGGCCTGCCGGGTGGGGTTGTCTATCGCTTTCATGCCCCACTGCATGAGATTTTCGCGGCCTTAATCCGCATAGGCGGCGACTTCATTCCTGCGTCACGGTCAGCGGCATGGGCGCCGGGGCCTGTTTCTCCCGGCCGGCCAGCACGTCGCCCAGCCCGGCGGCCACGATGAGGCCACCGCCCAGCAATTGCTGCCAGGTGACCGGATCGCCGCTCAGCCACGCCGCGGTGGCGACACCGCTGACCAGCTCGGTCATCAGCAGGATGCTGGTGCGCACCGGGCTGATGCGCCGCACGCCCCAGAACAGGATGAATTGCGACGGCAGCCAGCCGATCCAGGCGATAACCAGGACCAGCAGCCAGCTATTGCCGATGGCTTCCACCGACGGCAGAGCGTTGCCGCCGCCGATCAGGGCAAACAGCAGCGCAAAGATCAACCCGCCGATCAGGAACGCCGCCAGGTTGGCGGTGGAGCCGATCTCGTGGCTGTTGCGGATGCGGATGGTCAGCACTGCCCACAAAATCCCGGACACCAGCGCCATCCAGTCGCCCAGGTTGCGCGGCAGCGGCAGCCCGCCATCGCCGCTCAGCATGATGACGAGGCCGCTCAGCCCCCCGACCACGCAGCCGATGCGGACCAGGCTGACGCGCTGCCGGTACCAGATGCGGGCGATCAGGATGCTCCAGACCGGCGACAGGTAGAACAGGAACAGCACGTTGAAGACGGTCGTGTGCGCGTAGGCGTTGGAATAGAGGTTGAAGACCAGGCCGTTCAACAACGCCAGCCATAGGAAGTCGCGGAACTGCCTGCGGATCTCCGCCCGCGCCAGGATGGTGAGCGACACGGCCGGCGGAAAGGCGGCGAGGAAGAATGCTGCCGTCTGCCAGCCGCCCGACAGGCCCGCCTGCTCCAGATGCCGCAACGGCAGCCAGTAGATGCCCCAGAGACTGCCGCAGGCCGCCACCGCCAGGGAGGCGGCGAGCGACTGCATCGGCGGGACGTGACTTTGCGTCACGGAAGGCGCGGCATGGCGGACAAGCTCATTTCCTTTCGTGCCGCGATCAACCCTCGGTCCCGCAGCGCGCGGGAGTCGCGAAAACTGTTGCACAGGGGCGGGGCGGATTTTACCATTTTAGGACGTCAACTTTCGCTTTTTGGCCATGAAGGAAGACCCGAAACCGGCGCTCCGCGTGCTGGTCATCGTTACACCGAACTTCAATCTGGCCGCCACCATGGGCTTCCTGGATCCCTTCCGCGCGTCCAACTACCTGGACGGCAGCATCCTCTTCCAATGGGCGCTCGCCTCCGCCGCCGGCGGAGAGGTCATCGCCAGCAACGGGATCAGCGTCCGCACCAAGGCGCTGCGCGAGGTGCGGAACCAACCGCAGGACATCGTCATCATCTCCGCCAGCTGGGCGCCTGAGACCTACAACAGCGCGCCGCTGCACAGCGCCCTGCTGCGCTGGGCGCGGGCAGGCGTCACCCTGGGCGGCATCGATACCGGCGCCTTCATCCTGGCGGAGGCGGGATTGCTCAAAGGCAAGCGCGCCACGACCCATTACGAGCACATCGATTCGCTGCGCGAACTCTACCTCGACACCGAGACGAGCGAGGACCTCTTCGTCTTCGACGGCAATCGCATCACCTGTTCCGGCGGCGCCGCGGCGACCGATTTCGCCTTGCACATCATCCGCGGCCTGCACGGCGATTCACTTGCCAATGCCGCGGCGCGCTATCTCTTCCACCAGAGTCTGCGGCCGCAAGGCGCGTCGCAGAATCCGGGCTCCGTCGAGCCGCTGGGCAGCACGGCGCCGACGGTGCTGAAGCAGGCGATCAAGCTCATGGAAGAGCACCTGGAAGAAGCCCTTTCGATCCCGCTGCTCTGCAAGCGCATCAAGATCTCACAACGCCAACTCGATCGCCTGTTCGCGCGCTTCGTGCGCAAGAGCCCGGTGCTCTACTACCGCGACATCCGCTTGGACCGGGCGCGCAGCCTGGTCACCCAGACCGACATGCGGCTGTCGGAGATCGCGGTGGCCTCCGGCTTCTCCAGCCAGGCGCATTTCAGCCGCGCCTATCGGGAACGCTTCGGCCTGGCGCCCCGGACCGACCGGGTTGAGGGCCGAGTGCCCTTCGAATTCCGCGCCTGGCCGATGCACCGGAAGAAGGTGGCGAAATAGGTCATATCGACGGCCAAGCGCGCATAGTCGTTCCGGACCGGCGGCGCGATCCTTGAGGCTGCTCGGCGCGGTCGATGGGAGGGTTGCAATGGGCGAGTTTCCAACCAGGCAGCAATTCGCCGCGATCCGCGCCGGCTACGACGCGGACCCGAACCGGTCGCTGTCCTTGCGCGCCGATGCCTATACCGACCCGCATTGGTACAAGGTCGACCAGGAGGCGATCATCGCCAAGTCCTGGCAATGGGTCTGCCACGTGGAGAAGCTGCGCGAGCCCGGCTCCTTCGTCACCATCGAGATCGCCGGCAAGCCGATCGCCGTGGTCCGGGACAAGGAGGGCGTGCTGCGCGCCTTCTACAATGTCTGCAAGCACCGCGCGCACAAGCTCCTGAGCGGCGAGGGCAAGACGACTCGCATCATGTGCCCGTACCACGCCTGGACCTACCGGCTGGACGGCCAGCTGGCGGGCGCGCCGCACACCCAGCACCTGCTGGATTTCGACCCGAAGTCGATCTGGCTCGAGCGCGTGCAGGTCGAGGAGTTCTGCGGCTTCGTCTACGTCAATCTCGACACCAATTCGGATTCGCTCAGCAAGCTCTCCGGCAATCTGGAGAACGAGATCCGCCATTGGGCGCCGGACATCGACAGCCTGACTTTCGGCCACCGGCTGACCTATGACATCAAGTCGAACTGGAAGAACGTCGTCGACAATTTCCTCGAGTGCTACCATTGCCCGGTCTCGCACAAGGATTTCTGCACCCTGGTCGACATGAAGACCTACAAGGTCACCACCTACGGCATCTATTCCAGCCACATGGCGGACGCCGGCCAGAGCGCCAACACGGCCTATGACACGTCGAAAGCGAAAGTGCGGACACATGCGGTCTGGTGGTTGTGGCCGACCACCTGCCTGATGCGCTATCCGGGGCGCAGTTCGATGATCGTGCTGAACATCATTCCCATGGGGCCGGACCGGACGCTGGAAACCTATGACTTCTTCCTGGAAACGCCGGAACCGGACGAGACCGAGAAGGCCGCCATCCACTATCTCGATTCCGTATTGCAGGTCGAAGACATCGCGCTTGTCGAGAGCGTCCAGCAGGGCATGAACACGCCCGCCTTCCAGCAGGGCCGCATCGTCAACGACCCCGCCGGTTCAGGCAAATCCGAGCACGCGCTGCATCATTTCCATGGCCTGATTCTCGACGCCTACGAGAAGGCGGCGGGCTAACAGATAGAGGCAAGAACTTGAGCAACATGCTGTCGGGCAAGGTCGCCCTCGTCACCGGCGGGCGCGGCGGGATCGGCCGGGCGATCTGCGCCCGCTTTCTGCGCGAGGGCGCCATCGTCTTCGCGGCCGACCTGACCGAGCAGGGTTCGCTCGCGGGCGCCGCCGATGCCAGCCGCTTCGTCAAGCTCGACGTCACCTCGGAGGATGACGCACGCGCCGCGATGGACCGCGTCGGGCAGGAGTGCGGCAAGCTCGATATCCTGGTGAACGCCGCCGGGATCGAAATCGAGAAGACGATCGAGCAGACCAGCCTCGCCGATTGGAATCGCATCTTCGCCATCAACGTCACCGGCACTTTCCTGACCTCGAAATACGCGCTGCCGCTGCTGCGGAAATCGGGCGGCGGCTCCATCATCAATTTCGGCTCATACGATGGCTTCATCGCCGATCCGGGTCTCGCCGCCTATTGCGCGACCAAGGGTGCCGTGCATGCGCTGACCCGGGCGATGGCCTGCGATCACGGGCCGGAAGGCATCCGGGTGAATGCGATCTGCCCCGGCTATGTCGACACGCCGATGCTGCGCAACTTCTTCCGTGACGCGGGCGACATCTCGACCCTCGACACCGCCGTGCGCAATGTGCATCCGCTGCGCCGCTTCGGCACACCGGACGATGTGGCGAACCTGGTCAATTGGCTGGCCTCGGACGAGGCGCGCTATGCCAGCGGCCAGCTCTGGGTGCTCGACGGCGCGCTGACGGCGCAAGTGCAGCAGATGAGGCTGTAGCCGATGGGCAGCAAGGTCGCCATCGTCACCGGCGGCAGCCGCGGCATCGGCCGCGCCATCGTCGATCGACTTCTCGCTGACGGTATGGATGTGGTCACCTGCGGCCGCGGCAGCCGGCCGGCCGATCTCGATGCGCGCGTCGCCTGGGTCCAGGCCGATGTCGCCAAGTCCGCCGATGCGGCCCGCATCGTCGCGGAAGCCCGCGTGGTATCCATCCTGGTCAACAATGCCGGCGTGCAGCTGGAAAAGACCGTGCGCGACACGACCGACGCGGATTGGGATCTCGTCATGGGAGTCAATGCGCGCGGCACCTTCAATATGTGCCGCGCCGTGCTGCCGGAAATGGAAAAGACCGGCGGCGTCATCGTGAACATCGGCTCCATTTCCGGAAACGTGTCGGACCCGTCGCTTGCCAGCTACAACGCCTCGAAAGCCTTCGTGCATTCCCTGACCCGCTCCATCGCGGTGGATCACGGGCCGACAATCCGCTGCAATGCGGTCAGCCCCGGCTGGATCGCGACCGGCATGGCCGACGATGCCTTCGCCCTGGCGAAGAACCCCGCCGCGGCGAAGGCGGACGCCCTGGCGCGCCACGCCGCGCGGCGTCTCGGCAAGCCTGAAGATGTCGCCAACATGGTTGCCTGGCTGGTCTCCGACCAGGCGGCGTTCGTGACCGGGCAGTGCTTCACCTGCGACGGCGGATTGACCGCCGCATCACCCCTCCAACCGGGATTGTTCTAATGTCGGATTTCCAGAATACCGCCGTGCTCGGCGCCGGCGTCATCGGTGCGAGCTGGGCGGCCTTGTTCCTGGCCTCGGGCCGCAACGTGGCCGTGTTCGACACCGCGCCCAGCGCCGAGAAATCTACCCGCGACTATGTCGAGATGGCCTGGCCGGCCTTGCGCGATCTCGGCCTGGTCAAGAGCGGCGCGCCCGGCAAGCTCAGCTTCCACACCTCCGCCGCCGCGGCGGTGCGCGACGCTGATTTTATCCAGGAGAACGTGCCGGAGCGGATCGAGATCAAGAAGGCGCTGTTTTCCGAGATCGAGCCGGCCCTGAAGACGGGCGCGATTGTCGCTTCATCTGCGTCAGGCCTCACGCTGACCGAGATGCAGACGGGTTGGAAGAACCCGGCGCGATTCGTCCTTGGGCATCCGTTCAACCCGCCGCATCTGATCCCGCTGGTCGAGTTGCTGGCGAACGCGCGCACGGATGCCGATGTCATCGGCAAGGCCGAGGCGTTCTACAAGGATGTCGGCAAGATCACCATCCGGGTCAGCAAGGAAGTTCCCGGCCATGTCGCCAATCGCCTGCAAGCGGCGCTCTGGCGCGAGGCGCTGCATCTGGTAAAGACCGGCGTCGCGACGGTGCAGGATGTCGATACCGCGGTCTGGGCCGGTCCCGGCCTGCGCTGGGCGGCGATGGGGCCGACCGCCTTATTCCATCTCGCCGCCGGGCCTGGCGGGATCGCCGAGTTCTGCGAGCGCTATACGCCCAGCTTCAATCGCTGGTGGGATGACCTCGGCGTCCTGCATCTGGAGCCGGCCTTGGCGAAGCAGCTTGCCGAAGGCGTTGCCAAGGATGTCGGCGGCAAGACGACGGCGGAACTGTCAGCGAAACGCGACGCGCTGATCATCGCCATGCAGAAGGCGATCGCGCATTTGCAGCGCTCGTAGGCGCTTACATCGCGCACCAGCCGCCATCGACCGGCAGCACGGTTCCGGTGATGAAGGACGAGGCATCGGAGGCGAGGAAGATGGCGACGCCGACCACTTCGTCGACCCGGCCGCGCCGCCCCATCGGCGTCATGCGCAGGATCGCTTCCTCCACCTTCGGGTCGGTGTCGTAGGTTTCCGAGCGCGACATGGAATGTTCGAGATAGCCGGGATTGAAGGCATTCACTCGGATATTGCGCGGCCCCCATTCGATCGCCATGGTCTTGACCATCATGTCCACGCCGCCCTTGGAGATGTTGTAGGTCA
>DASZQC010000240.1:0-11507 GCA_035549815.1 Dongiaceae bacterium | reverse complement strand
CGACGATTTTCACCCCGGCCAGGTTGATCGGCGCGCCGATGGCGCCGCGCAGCACGTTGAAATGGCCGTGCACGTTCTTGTCCGGCATCAGATGCATGCGCGGTTCGATCACCGTCTGTCCGCGCCCCTGTGCCCCCAGCGAGGATTCGATCGCCGCCAGGATCTCGTCATCGGTCAGCTTCAGCTCGGCGACATCGAGGCCGTTCAGGTAGGTGACATAGATGGGGTGGTGCATGATGACTCCAGATCAGGCGCTTTTGCGGGCCAGGCGTTCATCTTTCCAATCGAAGAAGCGCATGGCGAGCGGCACGAACCAGGGGTTGCCGCGATAGAAGGGAAAGGTGGGAAACGGCGTCTCGCCGAAGATGGTGTCGCCTTCCGGCTTGCCGAGGATCTTCATCGCCAGCTTGTGGCCCAGGTACGAGCCCATGGGCACGCCGGCGAAATTATAGCCCAAAGCGTGCCACAGCCCGTCGCGCCTTCCAATATGCGGCATGAAATCGAAGGTGCCGGCGCACTGGCCGGTCCAGACGCGGCTCAATCGCGTGTGCTCCAGGTCGGGCAGGATGCGGCGGATCATGGCGTGCAGCTCGGCGCCCTTGGTCTTCAGGTCCGACGCCGGGCCGCCGGTGCGGCCGCCGAACAGGATCTTGCGGCTATCAGGCGCGGGCCGCACGAAGTCGATATTGACCCGGCTGTCCAGCATTGTGCGGCGATTGGGGATGAGCTTCGCCATCAGGTTGGTGGAGATTTCTTCGGTCGCCGCCATGAAGCCGTGGAACGGGATCACGCGCTGCGCGTGCCAGGACAAAAAACGCGGCGTGTAGCCGTTGGTGGCGACGATCACGTCGCGCGCCTTCACCATGCCGCGCGGCGTGGTCAGCTTGAAGCGGTGGGCTTTCCGGATGAACGAGACCGGCGTGCCGGTGTGGATGGCGACGCCTGCATCTTGCGCCGCCCGCATCAGGCCCTGGTGATAGAGCGCCGGATGGATGGCGCCGAGATCGGGAATGACGGCGCCGCCGACATAGGCTTCGCTCGCCAGCTCCTTATGCAGATCGCCGCGCGAGACCATGTGATAGGGAAAGCCGAGGCGCCGCTGCATGATCTCCAGCTCGCGCGCCAGGTCGGTGTAATGCGCCATGGAATTGGCGCCGATGAAACGGCCGCAGCTTTCGATGTGGCACTCGATGCCAAGCTCCGCCACCAAGGCGAAGACGAATTGCCGCGCCGCGTCCAGCTCGCGATAGATTCGCGTGGCGAATTCCGCGCCGCGATGCTCCTCCAGCCAGGTGAAGCTGCGCTTGAAGGTCCGGCCCAGATAGCCGGCATTGCGGCGCGAGGCGCCGGAGCCGGCCTCGTTCGCCTCCAGCACCGCGACGCTGCGCCCGGCGCGCGCCAGGTGCAGGCCGGCGACCAGGCCGGTATAGCCGGACCCGACGATGGCGATGTCGACCTTGCGCGGCAGCAAGGTCTCGGGCAGGGCTTGCGGCCGCGCCGCATCCCACCAATGCGGCTCCGGCTTGAAATCGGCGGTGAACAGTTCGTTCATGCGTGCGCGGCCGCTTTCTCGGCCAGCCGCTTCAGGAACTTCGCCTCGTCGATCAGGGCGCGCTCATGGAAGCCGCTGCCAATCGGGTCGCGCGCGTCGCGGCAGGCGACCTTGAAGCGCAGGCGGCGGCCGTCGAGCTCGACCAGCTCGACCTCCGCGGTGGCCTTCATGCCGATGGGCGTCGCGGCGTCGTGGCTCAGTTCCACCTTGGTGCCGACGGTGCGCTGGCCCGGCTGCAGATAGGGCGCCAGCGCCTGCAGGCAGGTCCACTCGACGAAGGCCACCAGATAGGCCGTGGCGAAGACCGGCGGCATCTCGGCAAAGCCGGCGAACCGGTCGGCCATCTCGGGTACGGTCAGGCCGGGTGGCACAACGATGGTCTCGCTGTGCTTGAGGCCAACGCGCAAGATGCCGGGCGACAAGTTGTCAGGAGACATTGGCTCGATACTCCGGATTTCCGCCTGCGCGGCGACTCTGCCCTTCGAAGCACGTGACTGGCAAGGGCAGCCGTGGCATGACGCTATGCGCAATTCGAGCGGAACGGGTTCCATGATGGATAGCAATGCCAGCGCACTGGCGGTGAGCCGGGCGGAAATTGACGAGACGGCCAAGGTGATCGCGCCTTATGTGCGGCGCACGCCGGTGGTCGAGGTGCGGGGCCGGGACTTCGGCCTCGACCTGAATCATCCCATCACCTTCAAGCTGGAGCTGCTGCAGCATGCCGGCTCCTTCAAGGCGCGCGGGGCCTTCGCCAATCTGCTGCTGCGCGACGTGCCGAAGGCCGGCGTGGTGGCGGCGTCCGGCGGCAATCACGGCGCAGCCGTGGCGTTTGCCGCCAAGACGCTGGGCGTGCCGGCCAAGATCTTCGTGCCCAAGATCTCCTCGCCCGCCAAGATCGCGCAGATCCGGAGCTACGGCGCCGAGCTGGTGGTGGAGGGCGAGCGTTACGCCGACGCCCTGGCCTTGAGCGAGCAATGGGTGAAGGAGAGCGGCGCCTTGCCGGTGCATGCCTTCGACCAGCGCGAGACCCTGCTGGGACAGGGCACGGTGGGCAAGGAATTCGCCGAGCAGGCGCCGCACATCGACACGCTGCTGGTGGCGGTCGGCGGCGGCGGCCTGATCGGCGGCATGGCGGCCTGGATCGCGGGGGCGAAAAAGATCGTCGCGGTGGAGCCGGAGGCGGCGCCGACCCTCGCCATGGCGCGCAAGGCGGGCCGGCCGGTGGATGCGCCGGCCGGCGGCATCGCCGCGGATTCGCTGGCGCCGCGCCAGGTCGGGCAGATGATGTTCCCGATCGCGCAAGCCCATGTGGCGGAGGTGGTGCTGGTGCCGGACGCCGCGATCGCCCGCGCCCAGCAGGAATTGTGGCGCGCTTTGCGCCTGGTGGCGGAGCCGGGCGGGGCGGCCTCCTTCGCCGCGCTGTTGACCGGCCGCTACAAGCCGGCGGCGGGCGAGCGCGTTGGCGTGTTGCTATGCGGCGGCAACACCAACGCGGTGGATTTCACGCGCTGAGCGGCCCCGACGCTTCTAGTCCAGCCCACCGCCGCTGATCAGCGCCGCGGCCAGGAAGGTCAGCAGCACGTAGCCGGCGATTCTGTGCGCATAGAGGTAATAGCGCACCCAGGAATGCAGCTCGATCTGGTAGTTGCGGTGGCGCAGATGGACCACCGGCATCAGCATGTCGAGCGAGTAGATCAGGAGCTGCAGCTTGCTGAAGGACCGGAATTCCGGCGAGGGGTCGCGCGCGAACACGACCATGCCGACCACCACCAGCACCAGGACCCAGAACGCCATGCGGAACGGGTAGTTGCCGAATCCGGTCAGGGCCCACGGTACCGCGGTCGCGATCTTGGGGCCGAAAGACGGCCACCAGGGCGTCTCGTTCCACTGGCGCATGCGGCCGCCATGCAGCACCGCGACAGCGGTGTTCGGTTCGCCTGCCTGCTGCAGCACGCTGGCAAGCTGCTTGTAGGGCGCCGGCGAGAAGGGCTGTTGCCGCGCCAGCCAGCACAGCAGCTTGCTCGGGTCGTGCGGCTCGGCCCGCCCGCCGAACAGGGCGGCGCGGATCGAGTCGAAATTCGACTGGCACGATGCGGAATCCCGGCCGACGGCTTGCGCGAAAGCCTGGCCGCTCTGCGTGCCGCTGCCTACGGGTATGCCGGGGCCCTTCGGCGTCTCCGAGCCGCCGAACTGGCGATAGGTGAAGCCGACCAAGTCAAGGTGGTCGGGCCACACGTCGGTGACGTCCTGTAGCGAGTCGGCGCGCGCGTTGCTGAGGTCGAGGAAGGCTTCGGCCGTGAATTCGGCCGCCGACCTGCCGGCCACCAGGCGCAATTCCCCACCGATCACGGCGCCGGTCAGGTTGACCGAATCGAACCTGCCGCCATTGAGGTCCAGGGACTGGCCGATCCGGGCGAAACTGGCATCGATCGGCTGGATGAAGGTCGTTCCCCGGGTCAGCATCAGGTCGCCGCCGACGACGGCCGATTGCAGGTCCGCCGCGCCCTGCACGGTCGCGCCATTCGCATAGAAGCCGCCATGCACGTTCAGGCTCGGCATGTGCAACTGGTCCTCGATCCTGGTCTGCGGTCCCATGACCAGGTGCCGGCCGATCTCGGCGCTCTCGAGCGACAGGCGCTTCTTGATCGTGGTGTCCTGCAGCAGCAGGAAGCCGCCGACATTGGTGGCGGACAGGCTGGCTTCGAAGAACTCGCCATTGGTCAGCCACAGGTCGCCGCCGGCCCGCGCATCGTCGAGATTGACATAGTTGATCTTGCTGTCGCGCACGGCGAGGTCGCCGCCGACATCGACCTGGCCCAGGTTCAGGTAGTCGACCAAGACATCGTATCGCTCGCCGGCGAAGCGCTCGTCCTCGCGTATGTCGATGGTGTTGCCGCGCTGGGCCAGCTCGGTGGTCTCGCCCAGGGCTTCCCGCTCCGCTTCCCTCGCCTTTTGCTCGGCTTCCTCGCGGGCAAGCTGGCTGAGCTCCGGCGGCATGGCGATGCCGACGCCGCGACCGAACGAGAGCGTACCCTGGATGTGGCTGTTGGAGAGGTCGATATCCGTCGCCGACGGATTCTTCCAGTCAAGCCCGCCGTCGATGTTGCCCGGCGCGCCGGCGAACATGAAGCTGAGCACGACATCCTTGCCGACATCCATCAGCCGCCCCGACAATCCGGCGTCGAGCTGCGCGTCGCGCAGCCACAACATGCCGGCGATGTGGGCGCCGTTCAGATACAGCCGGCCGTAGATGACGCTGCGATCCAGTTGCACATGCCGCCCGACGACGATGTCGCTCAAGACCGCGTCGCCCGCCTGCACCCCGCGCAGAGTGAGGCTGAGGTCGATGCGCGCCTCGGTGAGGTCCAGGGCGGGCGGTGGCAACGGCTGTGACTCGTCCTCCGGCATGGGCGGGTTGTAGAGGAAGTTGGAGTTCGAGAGGTCGAGATCGCTGCTGCTGCGGAACTGGCGCATCATCAGCGGCTTGAAGAAGCGCGAGCCCTCGATGCGCAGCGGCTTGTCCAGGACCAGGTGGCTGAGATCGACCGTCTCCGGGAAATCGGCATTGCGGATGACGATTCCTCGGAAGGTGACGGCCTCCAGATAGCGGGGGTCGGAGAGGATCTGGTACAGGAACGCGGTCGACAGCTTGCGTTCCGGCAGCGGGTCCTTCGGCAGCTTCGGCTTCGAGTCCTCGTTGTCCGGGCTCGGCTGCGCCCCCAGATTGGCGGCGATTCCGGCGCAGATCCGCTGCCACGCATCCTTTTCCACCTGCGACCAGGTCTGCGCCGGCGGCACCGGACATGGCCCATGGCGCAGCGGCGTGTTGTCGAGATCGCTGCCGGCCGGCTGGCCGGGCACCACGATGCTGGGGGAGGATTGCGCGCTGCTCTGCGCCGTCGCCGTCCCGGCGCCCGGCACCATCAAGGCCGCGGCCAGCAGGCCCGCCGTCCAGAGTGCCCCGATCCCCCGCATCGCGCGGCCTACTCGAACCCGCCGCCGCTGAGCAAAGCGGCCGCCAGGAACGTCAGCAGCACGTAGCCCATGATCTTGTGGACATAGAGGTAGTAGCGCGGCCAGGCCTGCAGCTCGATCTCGTAGTGGTGGTGGCGCAGATGCACCGCCGGCAGCAGCATGTCGAAGGAATAGATGGCGCGCTGCGGCCAGGTGAGCTTGGCCAGCTCCGGCGACGGGTCCTGCGAGAAAGCCCAGGTGCCGAAGGCGATCAGCGCCAGCACCCACAAGCCCGCGACCTGCGGATGCACGCCGAAGCCGGTGAACAGGAACTGCAGCGACAGCCAGAACTTGGACCAGCCGTGCGCCACGTCCCATTCGCGCTGCTTGCCGGCGAACAGGATCGCCTTCGCCGTCTCGTTGTCGCCCGACTGGCGCAGGATGCCGGCGAGCTGCTGGTAGGGCTGCGGCGAGAAGGGCTGCTGGCGCGCCAGCCAGCCGATCAATTGCCCGGCGCGGTCGCCGTCATCGCCGGCGGCATTGGCGTCGCCGCCGTCGGTGCGGATCTGCCGCTGGTAGGAGAAGCCCTCCAGGTGCAGCACGCGCGGCCAGGCGTCGGCCACGTCCTGCAGCGAATTGGTGGTGACGTTGCGCAGCGTGAGCTCGGCATTGTCGGCGAATTCCGGCACCGACCCGGCGGCGGCCAGGCGCAGCTCCGCCGCGATGCGCGCCCCGGTCAGATCGACCGAGGCGAACTTGCCGCCGGTGAAATCCAGCGACCCGCCGATGCGCGCGAAGCTGAGGTCGACCAGGTCGGTGAAGGAGCTGCCGCCGCCCAGGATCACGTCATGGTCGACGGTGATCGAATTCAGGTTGGTGACGCCGTCGATGGTGGCGCCGGCGAAGTAGATGCCGCCCTTGATATTGCTGCCCGGCAGGCTGAGGCGGCCGGTGATGCGCGTGTTCCCGTCCATCACCAGCGAGCGGCCGACCGTGCCGCTGTCGAGCAGCATCGAGTTGCTGATATGGGTGCCGTGCATCAGCGCGAAGCCGGCGATCGAGGTGCCGGAGAAGCCGACATAGCCGATGTCGCTCTCGGTCAGCCACAGATCGTCGCCCACCACCACGTCTTCCAGGCTGATCATGTTGGCGATGCTGGCGCGGCGGATGCGCATCTCGCCGTCGATGCGCGCGCCGATCAGATCGATGCGGTCCAGGAAGATGCCGAAGGTGCGCTGGTTCGCCGGCCCGTCGTTCGGCGCGGGCGGCTGCGTCAGCGCGCCGTCGGCGACGCCCGGGGAAGGCAGCCCGGGATTGGGCAGGGCGGTGTCGGTCTGCGCGCCGTCGGGCAGGCTGGCGCCGGCATCGATGCCGGCGGCGCTCGGCTCCGGCACCGGGGCGTCGGTCGCCACGGTCTCGGCGGGCGCCGGCTGCACCGCGGCCTGCGGGGCCGGCAGGCCGCCCAGGATCTGCGGCATCTGGATCTGGTAGGAGGAGCTGCCCAATTGCAGCATGCCGCCGACATGCAGCTGGTTGCCGCTGAGCCGGCCGTATTTCTTGGGTTCGTTCGGCGGCACGACGCTGATCTCGAGATCGGTGACGACGAGGTTCTTGCCGATGTCGGCGCCGTCCAGCGACCACAGGGTGCCGACCAGCAGCTTGTTGGCGAACAGCACGCCGCCGATCTCGGAGCGGTCCATCCACAGATTGGACAGGAAGGTGCCGTCGCTCAGCCACAGATTCTCCGCGACGTTCAGATCGACCAGATCGGCGTCGCCGTTGATGAAGACCTTGCCCAAATCCAGGCCCTTGCCGATGTCGGCGCCGGTCAGGTCCAGCGCGACGGTCGTCGCATTGTCCTTGTTGTCGGCCGGCGCCTCGTAGCGGAACCAGTTGCCGTAGAAATTCACCGTGGCGCTGGTGCGGTAGCGCTGCATGGTGACCGGGCGCGCGAACACGGAATTGTAGATCTGCAGCGGCTTGTCGAAGCGCAGGTCGGACAGGAACAATTCGTCGGGGATGCTGGCGCCGCTGATGCGGATGCCGGAGAAGGGCAGGGCATCGACATAGGCCCGGTCGGTCATGATGCGGCGCAGGAAGGCGGCCCGCAAAGTGCGCCCGGGATTCCATTTCTCGACATCGCCGGTCGCCGGCAGCGGGTCCTTGTAGGCGCCCGCCAGGTCAACGGTGTAGCCGAGGCAGAGTTCGTTCCAGGTGAACTTCTCGCCCTCGGTCCAGTCGGATTGCGGCGGCACCGGGCAATCGGGATCCTGCGCCGACGCCGGATGCGTCGCGACGACCGATAGAACCAGGATTCCGAAAACCGCGCGCCCGGCAATGCGTGCCGCGTCCCCCCAATTCGTCCAGCGCATGTCAGCCCTCCGCGCCCGTCGAACCCGACCACGATATCGCGCAGTCGCGCCGATGGCGAGAGAGGTTCACGCGAACAAAGGGATAGGCGCGCGCCTCAGCGGTTGAGCAGCGCCAACAGTTGCGCGATCTCCTCGTCGCTCAACTCCCCGATGCGGGCCGAGAGCGCATTGGCCAGCTCCGTCGCCTCCGGCGACAGGCCGGCGGTGTCGATGGTAACGCGCGGGTCGCTGAGGTCGGCCAGCGCCTTCAGCTCGTCCACCTGGTCCCACGCCAGATTGAAATAGGCGGCCACCTGCTGCACCAGGCCGGGCGACGGCTTCCCGCGCCGCCCATGCTCCAGGGCGGAGAGGTAGGCGGAACTGACCCTCAGCGCCTTGGCCAGGTCCTTGAGCTGGCGATGCTTCGCCGCGCGCAACTGGCGCAGCTTGCGGCCGAAGGGGGTCATTCCCGCACCCGCTTCAGCAACACGTAGAGCGCGCCTTCGCCGCCGTGGTGCGGTTCGGCGTAATCGAAGGCCAACACCAGGGGGCGGAAGCCGGGCTCGTTCAGCCAGCGCGGCACGGCCTGGCGCAGGACGCCAGCCTGCGACTTGGTCATGCCTTTGCCGGTGACCACCAGGACGCAGCGCTTGTTGTGATCGCGGGCGCGGCGCAGGAAGGCGAGCAAATCGTCGTGCGCCACCTGCTGTGTGCGGCCATGCAAATCGATCTTGCCCTCGATCTCCAGCTTGCCCTTGCGGAAGCGCTCGGCCTGGCGCCGGTCGATGCCGTGGCTGAGGCCGTGGGTCAGTTCGTGCGGTTTCGCGGGCTGCGGCGGTGACGCAGGGGCGGCGGGTGGCGGCGGCGCCTTGACCTTCTTCATCTTGCCCGGCGGCGGAGGCGGCGACGCCTTGGTCTCTTGCTTCTCTTCGGCAGCGGGCTTCTTCCTGGAGCGCTTGATCGGCCGCACGGACTTGGCGACGTGCTGCCAGAGCTCCAGCTCTTCGGCAGAGATCCTACGTCTGGTCATCGACCAGGATGATGTGCAGGCGCCGCGGTCCATGCGCGCCCATCAGGATCGTCTGCTCGATGTCGCCGCTGCGCGACGGGCCGGTGACCAGGTTCAGGGTGCGCGGCATCTCCGTGCCGTAGGCCGCCTTCAGCTTGGCCCACAGATCCTCGTACGATCCCGACAGGTCCTTGGCGTCGAGCACGACGATGTGGTTCTCCGGCAGGAAGTTCAGCAAGGTCGGCGTCGGCGCGCCGGAGGTGAGCGCCAGCGTGCCGGTCTCCGCCACGCCGGAAAAGGCGCCGGTGACCGAGACGGGATCGTTGCCCTCGGTGGTACCGCTGCTGATCTCCAGCAGGGGCTGTGATTTCCAGTCCAGGCCGGTGATGCGCGGGTCGGGCGCCAGGCGCAATTGCGCCGGCAGATTGTGGCGCTTCAGGTACTCCGCGATCAGCGCCGGGATCTCGGCGCGCGATGTCGTGGTATCGGTGGTGGCCGCCGCCTTTTTCGCCATGTCGAGGAAGAGGGTGCGCTGCTCATGGGCCGGCAGTCGGGCGCGCTTCGGCTCCGGGCCGGAGCCGGGATAAGGCAGCGCGCTCTTGCCGCCCGCCGCCCGGTTGGCGCGGATCGCGCCGATGATGCGATCGCGGGCGGAGGTCATGATCTGCGACCTCCGCAAACACAATCGTCATCCCGGCCTTGCGCCGGGATCCACCCTTCCGCCGCAAGGACCGCGTGTCGATTGGCGCCGCCCTTGCGATTGCACCGTGGATCCTGGCGCTCGCTGCGCTCGGCCGGGATGACGGTTGAGGGGAGGCGTGCGACAGTACTCATCTGCGGGTCCGGTATTGCGCCATGAAGGTGCTGCCCTGCGGCGCGGGCAAATCACGGTGCCGGGTCCAGGCGCCGGCGAAAGGCAGCGACGTGAATTTGCCGCGCTTGCCGGCGAGGCTCTTCAGCACGCGCGCGCCGATGCCGGTGGTGAGGCGATAGAGCGCGGGGCGCGTCGCCAGCGCGGCCCACAATTTCAACGCCCAGCGGGCGCGGCTGCCATGCAGGCGGCGCTCGAAGGCCTCCTCGCGCCAGTGGCGCAGCATCTTCGGGATCGGGATGCGCACCGGGCACACGCTCTCGCAGCGGCCGCACAGCGACGACGCTTCCGGCAAGGGCGCCGCGTTCTCGATGCCGATCAAGGCCGGCGTGGTGATGGCGCCGATCGGGCCGGCATAGACCCAGCCATAGGCGTGGCCGCCGACCGCGTGATAGATCGGGCAGTGATTGAGGCAGGCGCCGCAGCGGATGCAGCGCAGCATCTCCTCGAACTCGGTGCCGAGCAATTTGCTGCGGCCATTGTCCAGCAGCACCACATGGAACTCGTCCGGCCCGTCGAGATCGTTCGCGCGGCGCGGCCCGGTCGAGAAGGTGGTGTAGGCCGACATCTCCTGGCCCGTGGCCGAGCGCGCCAGCACGCGCAGCAGCAGGCCCGCATCCTTGATCGAGGGCACGATCTTCTCGATCCCCGCCAGCACGATGTGGATGCGCGGCAGGGTCTGGGTCAGGTCGCCATTGCCCTCGTTGGTGACGATGGTCGTGGTGCCGGAATCGGCGATCAGGAAATTGGCCCCGGTGATGCCGACATCGGCGACCAGGAAACGCCCGCGCAGTTTCACCCGCGCCTCGTGCAGCAAAGTCGCCGGCTCTTCGAGGTTGCGCTTGGGGTCGAGGTCGGTGTGCACCTTGCGGAAGGTCTCTTCGACCTGCGCCTTGGTCACATGCACGGCGGGCGCGATGACGTGGCTCGGCGTCTCGCCGCGCAACTGGATGATGTATTCGCCGAGGTCGGTCTCGATCGGCTCGATGCCGTTGGCGGCCAGGTGATCGTTGATGGCGATCTCCTCGCCCACCATGGTCTTGCCCTTGGTGACGGTCTTTGCCTTGGCGCCGCGGCAGATGTCGAGGATGGTCTGGCGCGCCTCGGCCGGCGTCTGGCACCAATGCACCTTGCCGCCGTGGCGCGTCACGTTCTCCTCGAACTGCAGCAGATACTCGTCGAGGCGGCTCAGCACATGGTTCTTCAAATCGCGCGCGGCGTCGCGCAGCGCCTCGAACTCCGGCAGTGCGTTGATCGCTTCCTGGCGCTTGTCGATGAACTTGGTGCGCACATGCACCAAAGCCTGCTGCAAATTCGGGTCGACCAGCGCCCTGGCGACGTTGTCCTTGAATTGATGGGAGGTGGATTGCATGGCGCTAGTTCCACCCCGTTGCAAACCTCCCTCCACCCGAAGGGGGGAGGGCAGGGGTGGGGGCAGCGAGGGGCGGCTGCCCCCTCCCTAACCCTCCCCCCTTCGGGTGGAGGGGACTAAAGCGAGCGATGTCGGCAACCTCAAGCATCACTTCCCCTCGCCGATCGCCGGGTCGCTGGTCATCCCCGCCAGCACCTCGGCGACATGGCGCACCTGCACCGGGCTGCCCTGCCGCTTCAGCTTGCCGGCGATGTTGAGCAGGCAGCCCATGTCGGCGGCGAGCACCATGCCGGCGCCGGTCGCCTGGATGTTGTCGATCTTGGCCTCGACCATCTTGTTGGAGATGTCGGGGAACTTGACGCAGAAGGTGCCGCCGAAGCCGCAGCAGGGCTCGCCGT
>DASZQC010000239.1:0-4360 GCA_035549815.1 Dongiaceae bacterium | reverse complement strand
TCGGCTACTAGGCCCTCGGCCAGCGCGACGGATCGAGCAGAATTTCCGGAACATCGGCGGGAATACGTTCCGCAACCTGCGCCAGTTCCGCCAGCGTCAGGGCCGGCGTACGGAACAGCTCAATGTTCTCCGCCATCTGCGCCGCCGTCTCCGCGCCGACGACAATACCGGCCAGCCACGTCTGGGCGCGGGCGTAGGCAAAGCACAGATCGATCACGCTTTGCCGCCGCAATTTCTTCGACAGGTCGGCCAGCGCGCGGATGCAGCGCTGCGCCAGCTTTGCGTCGCACGGCCAGCGCGCCGGGTCGGCGATCGTCAGCAGGCCCTGAAGCAGGGCCGAACGACCATGCAGGATCACATCCGGCCGCGCGGCGATGGCGGTCTGCAAATCCCGCGTCAGCCAGCGCCGGTCTAGGATGTTGAAGGGCAGTTGGATCAGGTTGACGGATGGCTCCTGCAGCAAAGCGCGGAGCTGATCCGGGTGATAGATCGAGACGCCGATACGGTCGATGCGGCCGGCCGCCTGCGCCTCCGACACGGCGCGCCAGATCGCCCCATCGGCAGCGTTAAAATGCTCGAAGCGATGCAGCAGCACGGCATCGAGGCGCCTGCGTCGCAGCCTCGCCAATGAGCGCGCGACGCCGTCCTGCGCGCCCCGTGCGCTGCTCACGTCGGGCGGCAGCTTGGTGACGATCTTGAGCGGGCTGCGGTTTGTCAGCGCTGCGCCTATGCGCTCCTCGCTCTCGCCATAGCCCGCGGCGGTGTCGACATGCGTGACGCCGCTGTTCTCCGCGAGGGCCAGGATGCGGCGCAGCTCGTCGTCACCCGGTCGGCCCGTGCTGTTGGCGATACCGTAGGGCAGGCCGAACTGCACGCCGCCCAGTACCAGGCTGGCCTGCAAATCGCCTGCGACGATGCGGGCCGGCACCTGCAATCCGACCTGCTCGGCACGGTCGGCAAGGCGGCGGCACAGGACGATCCACGGCGCGGCGATGGGATCGGCGAGGCCGGCAAGGGCGGCGGAGACGCTGCGATAATCCTCCAGCGTATCTATCGTGCAGCGCAGCTCCGACATGTCGCGTTCCGGATCGCCCGGCATATCGGCGACGACGCGGCCGGCCTTCTGCACGATCCAAGGCGAGACGTGCTCGCGCTCATGCGCGGTGGTCGCGTTCGCCTGTGCCTCGCGCAGCAGGCCGACACGGAACGCCTCACCCGCCAAGCCATAGGGTAGGCCTGCCATGCCGCCGGAAAAACCGGCATAGCCGCCGGCGCTTTTCTCCGCCGCATCGGCCATGCGATTGGCGAAGTCGGAATCGGGAAATACGTTATCCGACGTAAAGCGTACGCAAATGTCGTCATCGACGAGATCGGCTGTCGACAATATGAAGCGTGACAGCACGTCATCGAGCGGCCCGCGCAGGCATTTCAAACCATGCTGCGTGATCACCTGCGCGAGCTTGTCGTCGCTGGGATCGTCGGAGGTGGCGACCACGACCTCCAGCCCGTCGCGCGCGGCGCGCTTCGCGGCCAATACCACGACCGGCATGCCGCAGACCGGCAGCAGCACCTTGCCGGGCAGGCGCGTGGAACTGGTGCGGGCCTGCAGGACGATGCGGCGTTTCGCTACCACGCGGTCCAGCCGCCATCGACCGGCAGATTGGCGCCGGTGACGAAGCTCGACGCGGGACTGGCCAGGAACACGGCGGCACCCATCAAATCGCCCGGCTTGCCCAGGCGGCCCATCGGCACCTTGTCGATCAGCTTGCCGCAGAAGGCTGGGTCGCGCTCGCACACCGCGTCGGGCGGGAAGGGGCCGGGGCTGATCGCATTCACCCGGATACCGTCCGGCGCCAGATGGCAGGCCGCGTAGCGCGTATATTGCAGGAGTGCCGCCTTGGCGGCGCCGTAATGCGGCGGATTGTTCATCTTCGACGCGCCATAGACGCGCGGGTCTGGACTGACCATGCCGTACATGGACGAGATGTTGATCACCGCCGCATCGCCGTTCTGGACCGCCGCCGCCTTCAGCAGGGCATGCCCTTCATTCACCAGCTCGGCCGCCGCGGCGACGGCAATCTCGATGGCGCTGACATAGTCGGCCTTGTGGCTGTCCGCCATCACGCCGGCGCGCCCGGCATGGGCGTTGTTGACCAGCACGTCGAGCCGTCCCCAGCGGGTGCCCAGCCGGTCCACCAGCGCTTTGATCTGGTCGGCCTTGGTCACGTCGCAAACCTGCGCCTCCGCCTTGAGGCCGCGGCCGGTCAACTCCTTGGCGAGCGCTGCCACGGTCGCCTCGGTCCGGCCGACGAGGCAGACATGGCCGCCGACCTCCGCCAGGCCTGTGGCGATCGCCTTGCCAAGATGCCCCGCCGCGCCGGTCACGACGGCGACTTTGTCGTCCAGGCGGAATAGGGCGCGTTGTGGCGTTAAGACTTGAGCGGCGGTCATTGGTGAAGCGAATCCCAGTCGTTAACGCCCGCTACCATCGTCGCTTTGTCGGCGGGCGGCAAGCCGGGCGGAAAAATGTGGAAGATCATCAGTTGTCCCGACGAAGACTCTTGCAATGGCAGCAGATTCGCAACCTAATTGGCGGACAAGGTTCAGCAAATTGCCCAGGGGGTGCCAGATCATGTTGAAGGAATTCCGCGATTTTGCCATGCGCGGCAACGTCATCGACCTGGCGGTCGGCATCATCATCGGCGCCGCCTTCACCACAGTGGTCAATTCGCTGGTGAAGGACATCATCATGCCGCCCATCGGCTACATCATGAACGGCATCGATTTCTCGAATTTCTTCATCGCCCTGACCGGCAGCGGGGAATATCCGTCGCTGAAGGCGGCGCAAGACGCGGGTGCCGTCACCATCAATTACGGCGTCTTCATCAACGCGGTGATCAACTTCCTGATCGTGGCCTTCGCCGTCTTCATCCTGGTGAAGCAGGTGAACCGCTTCCGCAAGCAGGCCCCGGCCGAGCCGCCGGCGCCCACGACCAGCGAAAAACTGCTCATGGAAATCCGCGACGCGCTGCAGAAGCGCTAGCGGCCAAGCATCTGACCCTATTGCATATTTCTCCCGGTTCGGGCAGGTAACGGCGTCCCGAACCGGTTAGAACGCGATCATGGCCAAATTCACCTTCTCCTGCGTCGACGCCCATACCTGCGGCAATCCCGTGCGCGTGGTCATGGGCGGCGGGCCGCAACTCCAGGGCGCCAGCATGAGCGAGCGGCGCCAGCATTTCCTGGCCGAGTTCGACTGGATCCGCACCGGCCTGATGTTCGAGCCGCGCGGCCACGACATGATGTCGGGCAGCATCCTCTATCCGCCGACACGGGCGGATTGCGATATCGGTATCCTGTTCATCGAGACCTCCGGCTGCCTGCCCATGTGCGGGCACGGCACCATCGGCACGGTGACCGTGGCGGTGGAGCAGGGGCTGGTCCGTCCCAAGACACCCGGCACCCTGCGGCTGGAAACGCCGGCCGGCCTCGTCATCGCCGAATACAATCAGGTCGGCGAGTACGTCGAATCCGTCCGGCTCACCAACGTACCGGGCTTCCTGCATTCGATGGGGCTGGAGGCGGAGTGCCCCGGCATCGGACCGATCAAGGTCGATGTCGCCTATGGCGGCAATTTCTACGCCATCGTGGAGCCGCAGCCCGGCTATCGCGACATGGCCGACTTCACCGCCAGCCAGCTCATCCAGATGAGCCCGGTGCTGCGCAAGAATCTGAACGCCAAATACACCTTCCAGCATCCGGAGAACCCGACCATCAAGGGCCTCAGCCACATCCTGTGGACCGGCGCGCCGAAGCACCCGGAGGCACACGCCCGCAACGCCGTCTTCTACGGCGACAAGGCCATCGACCGCTCGCCCTGCGGCACCGGCACCTCGGCCCGCATGGCGCAGCTTGCTGGAAAGGGAAAACTCAAGGTCGGCGATTCCTTCGTGCACGAAAGCATCATCGGCAGCCTGTTCAAGGGCCGCGTCAAGGAAGCCGCCAAGGTCGGCAATTACGAGGCCATCGTGCCCACCGTCGAAGGTTGGGCACGGACCACCGGCTACAACACGATCTTCATCGACGACCGCGACCCGTACAAGCACGGATTTCAGGTGATTTAGAACCCGCCGCTTCCACCGACTCGTCGCACTCCCTCCACCGGAACGGGGGAGGGTAGGGGTGGGGGCAACGAGCGAAGACTATCAGGCAGGGATATGCTGTTGAGCCGGGAAGATAGGTGACATTTTGGACCGGCAAGATGGGTTACAGTTTTGGGGGTTGTTGTGTTGCTTCACGGCGCCCCGGCCGGGGCGCCGTGAAGCGGCGGAGTTTTTTGGTTCGCCATTCGATCAGGCCG
>DASZQC010000238.1:0-6057 GCA_035549815.1 Dongiaceae bacterium | reverse complement strand
GAGATCTACACCGCGCCCAACAGCAAGTTCGTCTCCGAATTCATCGGCGACGTGAACATCATGCCGGTGCGGCTGAACGGCAGCGGCCGGCTGCATTCCGATGACCTCAACGCCGATTTCCTGCCGCCCGCCATGCCGGCGGGTTTTGCCAGCGGTCACCTGGTGGTGCGGCCGGAATCGATCCGCATCATCGAGCGGCGCGAGGATGCGGAGAACGTGCTGACCGGCACGCTCTATAACGAGTATGCGCTGGGCTCGCGCATCCAGTACCAAGTGCGCGTCGGCGAGCAGGTCTTCATCGTCGAGCGTCTGCGCCAGCAGGCCCTGGTCGGCCGCCTCGACACCGAGGTGCTGGTCGGCTGGAATGCGCGCGACAGCATCCTGGTGGGCGACTGATGGTGGGCTTCGGCAGCGCCCGCAAGCGCCAGGGGCCGCTGAACGCGGTGCCCGTCCTGCTGTTCCTGCTGGTCGGATTCGCGGCGCCCCTGCTGGCGGTGATCGGCTACTCCTTCATGCCGGAGCGCACCTTCGGCCTGTGGCAATCGCCGACGCTGCAGAATTACGAGAACGTCTTCGCCTCGACCAGCTACATCTCGTTCCTGTGGTCGCTGGGCCTCGCGACACTCACCGTCACCATCCTGGCGCTGGTCTGCTATCCCGTCGCCTATGGCCTGGCGCGGGTGTTCGGCAAGTGGTCGACGGTTCTGACCCTGCTGTTCACCATTCCGCTTTTCGTCTCGGAGAACGTGCGGCTCTATGGCTGGATTCTGTTCTTCATCAAGAACGGCGTGCTGCTCGGCACGCTGAAGAGTTGGTTCGGGGTGGAGCCGGAAAGCTGGCTGTTCACCGAGGGCATGATCGTGCTGGGCATGGTCTATGTCTATCTGCCTTTCATGCTGTTCCCGATGACCTTGGGCGTCAGCATGGTGCCGAAGGAGACGCGCGACGCGGCCTTCGACCTCGGCGCCAGCAAGTGGCAGGTGTTCAAGGAGGTGGACCTGCCGCTGTCCATGCCGGGCATCATGATCGGCTTCCTGCTCGCCTTCGTCCTCGCCGTCGGCGCCATCGCGGAAGCAAAGGTGCTAGGCGGGCAGAAGGTCATCCCCATCACCCACGATATCGAGATCGCCTTCACCTATGCGCAGAACTGGCCGCTGGGCTCGGCGCTGGCCGTGCTGTTGATGCTGGTGGTCGGCGCGCTGGTGCTGCTGGTGCTGCGCCGCTTCGACCTCGACGTCATCCTGGGGAGGCGCTGATGAGCCCGGCAGAACGCGCGCAACGCTGGCGCAGCGCCCTGCTCTGGGCCTGGGCGCTGACCGTCGTCGTCTTCATGTACCTGCCGGCGGTCTGCTTGTTTCTCGCCTCCTCCACCTCCAGCCGCTATTTCATCTTCCCCATCACCAAATGGGGCTTCGACTGGTGGAAGAAGACCTTCGAGTCCATCCAGATCCGCGAATTGTTCGAGACCTCGATCTCCATCGCCTTGCTGGTGACGGTGATCGCGGTGACGCTGGGATTCTTCGGCGCGCTCGCCTTCGCGCGCTATGAATGGAAAGGCCGCTCGCTCTATCAGAAGATCGTGCTGCTGCCGATCTTTTTCCCGCAATCGGTGCTGGGCCTCGCTCTGCTGCTCTGGTTCAACGCGCTGGGCCTCGACCTTTCCTGGAAGAGCGCGGTATTCGCGCATCTGGTCTGGATCGTGCCGGTGGTCACCCTGGTGATCTCGATCCAGGTCTACAGCTTCGATCCGGCGCTGGAGGAGGCGGCGTTCGATCTCGGCGCCAGCAAGTGGCAGGTCTTGAGGGAAGTAACCCTGCCGGTCCTGTTCCCCGGCCTGTTCTCCGGCGCCTTGTTCGCTTTCCTGTTGAGCTGGGGCAACTTCCCGCTGTCGCTCTATACGACCGGCGCGGACACCACGGTGCCCGAATATCTCTATGCCAAGATGGTGGCGGGCTATACGCCGGGCGTGCCTGTCCTCGGCACCGTCTCCACCATCACCGCCGCCATCCTGCTGCTGGGCGGCTACGGACTCATCAAACTGCGCCGCAGAGCGCGGGGATAATTCCAGCGATCGGGAGAGAATCATGTCAGCTTCACTCAAGGGCAAGTCCGTCATCGTCACCGGCGGCAGCAAGGGCATCGGCAAGGGCATCGCCACGGTGTTCGCGCGTCACGGCGCCAAGGTGATGATCGCCGCGCGCCACCTGAAGGACGCGGAGGCCTGCGCCGCGGAACTGACCAAGGCGGGTGGCACCGCCAGCGGCTTTGCCGCCGACGTCACCAAGCTCTCCGACATGGAGGCGATGGCCAAGGAAGCTGCGAGCCGTTATGGCGGGCTCGACGTGCTGTGCGCCAATGCCGGCATTTTCCCGCAGGTGAAGATCGAGGATATGGCGCCGGAGACCTGGGACGAGGTGATGGCGACCAACCTGAAAGGCGCCTTCCTGTCCGTGAAGGCCTGCATCCCGTACCTCAAGAAGAGCAGCCAGGGCCGCGTCGTGCTCACCTCTTCCATCACCGGGCCGGTCACCGGCTATCCGGGCTGGACCCATTACGGCGCCACCAAGGCCGGGCAGCTCGGCTTCATGCGCACCGCCTGCATCGAGCTGGCGAAATACGGCATCACGGTCAACGCGGTGCTGCCCGGCAACGTGATCACCGAGGGGCTGATCGCGCTGGGGCAGGGCTACATGGACACGATGGCGGCCTCGGTGCCGCTGAAGCGGCTCGGCACGGTCGAGGATATCGGCAACGCCGCCGCCTTCCTGGCCTCGAAGGAGGCCGGCTACATCACCGGTCAGACCATCATCGTCGATGGCGGCCAGATCGTGCCGGAATCGCTGGAGGCGTTAGCCTCCGCTTAAGACCGCGGCCTTGGCTTCGGCATAAATTCCGCACATCTCCGCTCCGCGTCGCGTGCATTTGCTTTCCTGCAGGTTTGCTGGGACACTTGGGTCAGCAAACTTGCCGGAGAGACCCATGACCAACGTGACCCCGTTCAAGCCCGCCCGCGATTCCGAGGAATGGCAGTTGCGCGTCGACCTCGCCGCCGCCTTCCGGCTGACGGTCGAGATGAACTGGCACGAATCGGTCGGCAACCATTTCAGCGCCGCCGTCTCCGCCGACGGCAAGCAATTCCTGATGAACCCGAAGTGGCGCCACTTCTCCACCATCCGGGCCAGCGACCTGCAACTCTTGAACGCCGACGACCAGGAGACGATGAAGCGCGCCGACGCGCCGGACGTCTCGGCCTGGGCGATCCATGGCGGCGTCCATGCCAGCGTGCCGCACGCCCGCGTCCTGCTGCATCTGCATCCGCCCTATGCCACCGCTTTGGCCGGCCTCGCCGATCCGGAGCTGAAGCCGATCGACCAGAACACCGCGCGTTTCTACAACCGGATCGCCATCGACATGAATTACGGCGGCATCGCCGAGGGCCAGGACGAAGGCAAGCGCCTGGGCCGCGTGCTCGGCAACCGCACCACCATGATGATGGCCAATCACGGCGTGCTGGTGGCGGCCCCGACCGTCGCCGAAGCCTGGGAGCATATGTATTTCCTGGAGCGCGCCGCGCAGACCATGATCCTGGCCTATTCGACGGGCCAGAAGCTGAACGTCATGCCGCCGGCGCTGGCCGAAAAGACCGCGCGCGACTGGGACGATTACAGCGACAGCGCCTTCGCCCACTTCGAGCATCTGAAGCGCCAGCTCGACAAGAAGGATCCGAGCTACAAGGAGTAGTGCGCACTCCTTTCTCAGCTTCTCAGACCGTCATGGTCGGGCTTGGCCCGACCATCCACGAGTTTGCCTGCAGCAGCTTGATCTCCCCAATGAAACTCGTGGATGCCAGGGCCAAGCCCTGGCATGACGAATGAGTTTGAGGATGGGTAGGGCGCTAATGCCCCGTCTTCACCCGGCGATAATGCCGCGGCGACGTGCCGGTCCAGCGCGTGAAGGCGCGGGAGAAGGCGCTGAGCTCCGAATACCCCAGCAAGAGCGCGATCTCGGTCAGCGGCAATTGCCGCTGCTGCAGGTACATCTCCGCCAGTTGCCGCCGCGTCGTCTCCACCGCGTCCTTGTAGGTGACGTTGTGGTCGGCCAGTTCGCGCTGCACGGCGCCGGGCGCGATGCGCAGATCGTGGGCGATCTGGTCCAGCGACGGATAGCCGCCGGCCAGCCGCATGCGGATCGCGGCGCGGATGCTGTCGAACAATCCGTCGGCCGCCTGCGAGGGCGGACCCAGCTTTTCCATGCAGGTCTGCATCACGGTCATGAGCTGCGGGTCGCGCGCCGGCATCGGCCGCTCTAAAATGTCGGCGCGGAAGATCAGTGCGTTGCTGGGTTGGCTGAAATAGACCGGGGCGTCGAACGCCTCCTCATGCTCTTTCCAGGCTTGAGGCCTCGGATGCTCGAAATGCACCTCTTCCGGCGCCCATTTCGGGCCGCAGCATTCGCGGATCACGTTCAGGAACATGCCGAGCGACAATTCCGCATCCTGGCGCCGCGCCACGATCTCCGGCGCGATGATCTGGTATTCGAGGCGCAGCAACCCGTCCTTGCGCTTCACGCAGCGCAGGAAGGAGGAACCCTGCTGGTAACAGAACAGGCCGGTCAGGGTTTCCAGCGCGCTGCCCAAGGTGGGCGCGGAGATCGCCGCGTAGCCCCACAGGCCGAGGTCGCGCGGCAAGAACTGGTTGCCGAACCACAGGCCGAAATTGTCCTGGTCCGTCCGCCTGGCGGCCTCTTCGAACAAGGTGATGAAGGCGCTGAGCTTCAGTTGCAGGGTCGGCATGCCGGCCATTTCCGGCGCGATGCCGGCATTGCCGAAGATGCCGTCGACGTCGCCATGATAGCGCTCGATCTGCCGGACGATGCCCGTCGCGGCCGAGGCCAGGATGGCCGGCCCCGCTTGGTCCAATCCGCCCGCCAGCGCACCGGTGGCGGAAGCGGCCCCCAGATAGTCGCCCATGTGCGCCCTTTCCGGACGTCAGCCTTTCCCTGAAGACCGATGATCTTGGCACAGGCCGTTTGCGACGATCAAGGCAGCCGGATTCACCCATGCCCAAGCGGCTGACCGTACCGCACCTCCTGTCAAGATCGGCCGCCCACCGGTCAAGCATCGAGATATCCACAAGCCTAATTTGCAGGCAGCGCGGAGATGGCCCGCGATGAGCGCCAATTTCCTGGATTTTGCAGGCAATTGCCGGTAATCGCGCGCGTCGGATCGAAACACGCGCGGGTGAAAAAATGAGCGGATTGTTGACGCAGGATCAGCTTCTCCAGGCCGTCGGCCACGTGGCCGAAACAGCCCTGCCCCGCTGGGGGCTGGAGGGTGCGGCGCTCAAGATGATCAACCACTCGGAGAACACCACCTATCTGGTGACGCCGAAGGACGGGTCGCGGCCGGTGATCCTGCGCGTGCATCGCGAGGGTTACCACAGCGTCAACGGCATCAAGAGCGAACTCGCCTGGATGCATGCGTTGCAGGCGGAGGCCGGCGTGCTGACGCCGCAGGCCATTCGCGGCAAGGATGGCGAAGAAATCCAGTCGGTCAGCCACCCCACCTTGCCCAGCCCGCGCAACTGCGTGCTGTTCGAGTTGATCGACGGCATCGAGCCGCCGCAGGAGAATCTGATCGAGCCCTTCAAGCAATTGGGCGAGGTGACGGCGCGGACGCACATCCATTCCATGGGCTGGCAGCGGCCGCCTTATTTTGAGCGCCTGTCCTGGGACTTCGAGCATTCGCTGGGCGCCAAGCCCAATTGGGGACCGTGGGAAGAAGGCCCCGATATGTCACCCGCCGTGCGGCCGCTGCTGCAACGGCTGGTCGATGCGATGGAGCGGCGGCTGAAGGTCTATGGCCAGGGGCCGGACCGCTACGGCCTGATCCATGCCGATTTCCGCCTCGCCAATCTCCTCATCCACCAGGGCAACACGCGGGTCATCGATTTCGACGATTGCGGCATCGGCTGGTTCCTCTACGACGCCGGCACGGCAGTCAGCTTCTTCGAGCACAAACCGGAAGTGCCGGAGCTGATGGAGGCGTGGAAGGAGGGC
>DASZQC010000237.1:0-11255 GCA_035549815.1 Dongiaceae bacterium | reverse complement strand
CGGCGGGGATCGGCGCGGAAGATCGGATGCTCTCCCTGCCGGGCCGGCAGATCGCGATCCGCATCTATCGGCCGGAGCGCGCGGCCGGGCCGCTGCCCGTCATTCTCTACTACCACGGCGGTTCCTGGATCTTCGGCGGCTTGGACAGCCACGATCTGCCGACGGCGCGCCTGGCGGCAATCACCGGTGCCGCCATCGTGTCGGTCGATTACCGCTTGGCGCCCGAGCACAAGTATCCGGCAGCGCTGGACGATGCGTGGGATTCGCTGGCATGGGTCATCGATGCCGCGCCGCAACTAGGCTTTGATCCCCAGCGGATTGTCGTGGCGGGCGACAGCGCCGGTGGCGCGCTGGCGGCCGGCGTCGCCTTGCGCGCGCGAGATCGCGGCGGCCCGGCCTTGCGCGGTCAGGGCCTGATCTATCCGTGTTTGCGGCCGACCAGGGTTGACGGCGCGGTCTTCAGCCCGGGCCTTGATGAAACCGCGCTGGCCAGCGCCTTCAAGGCCTATTTCGCGACCCCACGGGATTCACAGGATCCCTATGCGATGCCGTTGCTGGCGAAGAGTTTCGCAAATCTGCCGCCGGCCATCATCTGCGCCGCCGAATGCGACGTATTGCTGGCGGATGCGTGCGCCTATGCGGCGGCGCTCGACCAGGCGGGCACCGCCAGCCACCTGATCATCGCCAAGGGGCTGCCGCACACCTTCCTGCGCGCGCTTCACATGTGCGGGGCGGCGTCGCGCGCCTTCGAGGATTTCGGGCGCGAACTCGCGGCGCTGTTACGAAACTGACATATGAGGTCGCTGGCGTGCAAATGCCTGTGACCAAGTGTTTCCTAGATTGTAACGGATAGGAGCTTTCTGCATAGTACGGCGCACGAACCAGGGGCTTGTCCCGCGACCCGCGGGCAATAACGGCAAATGCCGAAGGGAGAACTCAGATGAACCAGTGGGAAGAATTGCAAAGCGCGGCGATGAGCGGCCGCGTCAGCCGGCGCGAATTCATGCGCCGCGCGACGGCATTGGGTGTTGCGACGTCGCTCGCCAGCGGCGTGCTGGCGAAGGCCGGCTACGCGCAGACGCCGGTGAAGGGCGGCACGTTGCGCGTCGGCATCGCCGGCGGCAGCACGACGGACAGCCTCGACATCCGGACCTACACCGACACCACGATGATCAACGTCTCCACCAGCATCTATGACGGATTCGTGGAAGTCGACGACAAGAATCAAATTCAGCCGGAGCTGCTTGAGTCCTTGGAGCCGAGCGACGACGCGACCGAATGGGTATGCAACGTCCGTCAGGGCATCACCTTCAGCAACGGCAAAACCCTCGATGCCGAGGACATCATCTACTCGCTCAACCTGCATCGTGGCGAAGGCTCGCAATCCGGCGCCGCCGGCCCGATGAAGCCGATCAAGGACGTCGTCAAGATGAGCGACAGCCAGGTCAAGATCGTCCTGGAAGCGCCGGACGCCGATTTGCCCTACGTGCTCAGCGACTACCACCTGTTGGTGGTGCCGAAGGATTTCACCGATTGGGCCAATCCGATCGGTACTGGCGGCTATAAGTTGGAAGCTTTCGAGCCCGGCGTGCGCGCGGTCCTCACCAATCGCGGCGGCTACTGGAAGGAAGGGCGCTGCAACCTGGAAGCGGCCGAGCTGTCGGTGATCAATGACGACGCGGCGCGCATGCAGGCTTTGCTTGCGGGCGAGGTTGACGTCAGTCACCGCGTGGTCGTCTCGCTGGTCGATCAGATCCAGGCGGCGGGCAATTTCGAACTGGTGCAGGCGGCGGCCGGCTATCACTTCATCATGCCGATGATGTGCGACAAGAAGCCGTACGACAATCTCGACACCCGCTTGGCGCTGAAATACGCCTTCAACCGCCAGAAGCTGGTGGAGCTGATGTTCGGCAAGTTCGCCCGCGTTGGCAACGATCACCCGATCCCAGAATCGGATCCGTTCCACAACAATGAGCTGCCGCAGCGGGAATACGATCCGGAGAAGGCGCTGTTCCACGCCAAGAAGGCGGGCCTCGGCACCTCCGACGTCATCCTGCAGGCCTCGGACGCGGCCTTCAACGGCGCCATCGACATGTCGGTGCTGTTCCAGGCGACGGCCGCGGCCGCGGGCATCAACGTCACCGTGAAGCGGGAGCCGGCCGACGGCTTCTGGGACAATGTCTGGCTGAAGGCGCCGTTCATGACGTCCTACTGGGGTGGCCGTCCGGCGGCGACCCAGATGCTGGCGGTCGCATATAGCGCCTCGGCGCCGTGGAACGACACGCATTGGCGCGTCGATGCGTTCGAGAAGTTGCTGGCCGACGCCAAGGCGACGACGGACCAAGCCAAGCGCAAGGATTACATCTGGGAGATGCAGCGCATGCTGCACGAGGAAGGCGGCGCGCTGATCCCGCTGTTCAAGGATTGGCTCGATGTTCACGACGTGAAGGTCAAAGGCCACACGCCGCACGGCATGTTCGACCTGTGCAACAGCCGGATCGTGCAAAAGGCCTGGATTGAGGCGTAGGCAAGTGACGCTTGCGACAGCGGCGGGCCGGTAGGCCCGCCGTTTCTTTTTGGCGATCAGGCACTTGGAGGCGGCGCGGGATGGCGTTAGTCTGGCCGGCGGCTGCCTTGGAGACAGATGCCGGCGCCGGCCCGAACCAGGCTGCTAGCCGGACGAACAGACGGCCCTAGGGGGATTGATGCTGAAACTGCTCGGGCAGCGGCTGGCGCTTGGCATTTTGACGCTGTTCGCCGTCTCGGTCCTGATCTTCGCGGTCACCGAATGGCTGCCCGGCGATATCGCCAGCAACATCCTGGGCCAGCAGGCCACGCCGGAGAATCTGGCGGCGATCCGCGCCGAGCTGGGCCTCGATCAGCCGGCCTATCTCCGTTACATCGACTGGCTGGTCGACGCGGTGCAGGGGGATTTCGGCCGGTCGCTGGCCAACAAGCGGCCGGTGCTCGACGTGATCGGTCCGCGCCTTGGCAACACCCTGTTCCTGGCGATCTATGCCGCCATCATCGCGGTGCCGCTGTCGGTGATGCTGGGCATCCTGGCGGCGATCTATCGCGGCGGCATCTTCGACAAGACGGTCAACATCGTCTCGCTGGCGGCGATCTCGATGCCGGAATTCTTCATCGGCTATTTCCTGATCCTGTTCATGTCGGTGCAGTTGAAGTGGTTTCCGGCCATCGCCACGATCAAGCCGGAGCAGAGCTTCTTCCAGCACCTCTATGTGGCCTTCCTGCCGATGCTGACCCTGATCCTGGTCGTCATCGCGCACATGATGCGCATGACGCGCACCTCGGTGCTGGCGGTCATGTCCAGTCCCTATGTCGAGATGGCGCTGCTGAAGGGCATCCCGAAGCGCCGCATCGTCGTTCACCACGCGCTGCCCAACGCCCTGGCGCCGATCATCAACGTGGTCGCGATCAACCTCGCCTATCTGGTTGTCGGCGTGGTGGTGGTGGAGGCGGTCTTCACCTTTAACGGCCTTGGCCGCCTGATGGTGGACGCGGTCGCCAAGCGCGACATCCCCGTGGTCCAGGCCTGCGGCCTGATCTTCGCCATCGTGTTCATAGGCCTGAACATGACGGCCGACATCCTGTCGATCCTCAGCAACCCGCGCTTGCGGCATCCGCGGTGAGGGCGGTATGAAAATCTTCGGCGGCAAGCTCACCATCAGCGCGGCGATCGGCATCCTGATCATCCTCGTTTGCGTCGGCGCCTCGGCTCTGGCGCCGTGGATCGCGCCGCACGATCCGAATGCGCTGATGGGGCAGCGCTGGGAAGGCCCGTCGGCCGCCCATTGGTTCGGCCTGGACCAGCTTGGCCGCGACATGTTCTCGCGCATGCTCTATGGCGGGCGCATCTCTATCAGCCTGGCCCTGCTGGCGACGCTGCTGGCCTTTGCCGTCGGCATCGTCGCGGGCTTCGCGGCGGCGATCTTCGGCGGCTGGGTCGATATCCTGCTGTCGCGCATCGCCGATGTCGTGCTTTCGATTCCGATCCTGATGTCGGCCCTCATCGTCATCTCCGGCTTCGGCACCAGCGCAACCATGCTGGTGCTGACTATCGGCCTGCTTTATGCGGTCGTCGTGTTCCGTGTCGCCCGCGCCGTGGCGATGAACATCGTGGTGCTGGAATATGTCGAGGCAGCGCGGCTGCGAGGTGAGGGGCTGATGTGGGTGGTGTGGCGCGAGATCCTGCCCAACGCGCTGCCGCCCTTGGCCGCGGAGTTCGGCCTGCGCTTCTGTTTCGCGTTCCTGTTCATCGCCGCCCTGAGCTTCCTGGGCCTTGGCCTGGAGCCGCCGGACGCTGATTGGGGGAGCATGGTAAAGGAGAGCGCGCTGGCCATTCCTTCGGGCATTGCCGCTCCGCTCTATCCGGCTGCCGCCATCGCGCTGCTCACCATCGGCGTGAACATGGTGGTCGACTGGTTGCTGTCGCTGCATTCGCGCCCGCACGGCGACAACGCATAGGGGCGGGAAATGGTCGAAACGGCAAACGCACCGCAGATCCTGGACGTCCACAACCTGCGCATCGAGGCGGTGACGGAGACCGGCAACCGCGTCACGCTGGTCGACGATGTCAGCTTCACGCTGAACAAGGGGGAAGTGCTGGGCCTGATCGGTGAATCCGGCGCCGGCAAGTCCACCATCGGCTTGTCGACCCTGATCTATGCGCGTGGCGGCTGCGAGATCACCGGCGGGCAGATCCTGTTCCAGGGGCATGAGCTGCGCGATCTCGGGATCGACGGGCGCCAGTCGCTGCGCGGCGCCAAGGTCGCCTATATCGCGCAGAGCGCCGCCGCGGCCTTCAACCCGGCGCACACGCTCTACGACCAGGTGTGCGAGGTGGCGCTTCAGCATGGCGTGATGAATTTCGCCCAGGCGCGGACCGAGGCGATCCGCTTGTTCCGCGAGCTAGATCTGCCGAACCCGGAAACCTTCGGCAACCGCTATCCGCATCAGGTCTCCGGCGGGCAGCTGCAGCGCGCCATGGCGGCGATGGCGATGATCGCCAAGCCGGACCTTTTGGTGTTCGACGAGCCGACCACGGCGCTCGACGTGACCACGCAGGTCGAGGTGCTGGCCTCGTTCAAGAAATTGATCCGCGAGCACGGCACCGCGGCGATCTATATCACCCACGACCTAGCGGTGGTGGCGCAGATCGCCGACCGCATCATGGTGCTGCGCCAGGGCAAGATGGTGGAGGAGGGCGCGGCGACCCAGATCCTCCAGCAGCCGCGCATGGACTACACGCGCATGCTGGTGGCGGAGCGCGTGGCCGCACAGCAGGGCAAGTTCGTCGAAGCGCATGCCGAAGGTGCGACCCCGATCCTCCAGACGAAGAACGTAATCGCCGGCTATCGCGCCGGACCGCGCGTGATCGACGATGTCAGCATCGATTTGATGCGCGGTGACACTCTCGCGGTGGTCGGCGAGTCCGGCTCCGGCAAGAGCACTCTGGCGCGGGTCATCGTCGGCCTGCTGCCACGCCAGGAAGGCGATGTGCTGTTCAACGGCGAGAGCCTGCCGGCGCGGCTGGAGAGCCGCACCAAGGACCAGCATCGCCGCATCCAGATGATCTATCAGATGCCGGACGTGGCGCTCAACCCGCGGCAGACCCTGCTCGACATCATCGGCCGGCCGGTGGCGTTCTATTTCAACAAGAGCCGCGCCGAAGTGCGCGCGCGCGTGGAAGAGCTGCTGCGCCAGATCGATTTGCCGCCGGACTACATCACGCGCCGTCCGAACGAATTGTCGGGCGGACAGAAACAGCGCGTCTGCATCGCCCGCGCGCTGGCGGCGGAGCCCGACGTGATCATCTGCGACGAAGTCACCTCGGCGCTGGATCCCCTGGTGGCGGAAGAGATTCTGCGCCTGCTACGCCGGATCCAGGACCAGACCGGCGTCGGCTATCTGTTCATCACCCACGACCTCGGCACGGTACGCCGTGTCGCCAACAAGGTCGCGGTCATGCTGCGCGGCCAGTTGGTCGCCTATGGCCCGACCCAGGAAGTTTTCAGCCCACCCTATCACCAATATACGGAGTTGCTGTTGTCGTCCGTGCCCGAGATCCGGCCCGACTGGCTGGATGAAGTGCTGCGCCGCCGCCGCAAGGTGGTGGCCCGATGAGTTTTCCGCGCAATTCGGCAGGCCTGCCGAATCAGATCAGGAAGATCGAGCATTTCTGGATCACCTTGAAAGATGGCTGCCGCCTCGCGGCGCGCCTGTGGCTGCCGGAAGACGCGGAGCAGAAGCCGGTTCCCGCGATCCTGGAATACATCCCCTATCGCAAGCGCGACGGCACGCGCGGACGTGACGAGCCGATGCACGCTTACTTCGCGGGCCATGGCTATGCCGCGATCCGCGTCGACATGCGCGGATCGGGCGAATCCGACGACGTGCTGCAGGACGAGTATCTCCAACTGGAGCTGGACGACGCCGTCGAGGTGATCGAATGGATCACGCAACAGAAATGGTGCGATGGCAGCGTCGGCATGATGGGCAAGTCGTGGGGCGGATTCAATTGCCTCCAGGTCGCGGCGATGCGGCCCAAGGCATTGAAAGCGGTACTCTCCGTCTGCTCCACGGATGATCGCTATCGCGACGACATCCACTACATGGGCGGCTGCCTGCTGAACGACAATCAATGGTGGGGCGACATCATGCTCGCCTACCAGTCGCGCCCCGCCGACCCCGCGCTGTTCGGCCCGGGCTGGAGAGAGAACTGGCTGAAGCGCATCGCCGAGATGCCGTTCTGGCCGGCCTTGTGGATGCGGCATCCGGCGCGCGACGATTACTGGCGGCACGGCTCGATCTGCGGGGACTATGCCGCGATCCAGTGCCCGGTCTATCTGGTCGGCGGGTGGGCGGATGCCTACACCAATTCGATCCCGCGCATGCTGGCGCATCTGAAGGCGCCGCGCAAAGCCATGATCGGCCCCTGGGCGCATATCTATCCGCATGACGGCGTGCCCGGTCCCGCCATCGGCTTCCTGCAAGAGGCGGTGAAATGGTGGGACCGCTGGCTGAAGGGTCAGAAGAACGACGTCATGGACGGGCCGATGCTGTGGGCCTGGCTGGAGGACAGCGAGCGGCCGGTCACCACCTCGATGCATCGCGCCGGCCGCTGGGTCGGCGCCAAATCCTGGCCCGACAAAGACGCGGTGAAAGTCGAGACGTGGCATCTGGGCCAAGGGACGCTGTCAAAGTCCGCACAGCCGGCGGCCGATCTGCCGATCTGCTCGCCGCAGACCGTCGGCCTGGCGTGCGGTGAATGGATGGGCGCCGGCTGCCCGGGCGAAGGACCGGCGGACCAGCGCCTCGACGATGCCGGCTCCCTGGTCTTCGACAGCGAGCTCTTGGCGCGCGATCTCGATTTGCTCGGCACGCCGGTTCTGGAACTGGAATTCTCCGTCGACAAGCCGGTGGCGCAGGTGGCGGTGCGATTGAGCGACGTATGGCCCGACGGCGCGGCGCAGCGCGCCAGCTACGCGGTGTTCAACCTGAATCACCTCGCGGGCCACGACCGGCCGCAAAGGCTGTTGCCGGGACAGCGCTACAAGGCGCGCATCGAGCTCAACATGCTCGGCCATCGCTTTCCGGCCGGACATCGGCTGCGGGTTTCAATCTCCACGGCTTACTGGCCGCTGATCTGGCCGTCGCCGGAGCGGACGACGCTGACGGTGCATACCGCGGCAACGCAGCTCAGCCTGCCGGTCCGCACGCCGCAGGCCGGTGATGGGGTCGAGCCGTTCGAGAAACCGGAGTCCGCGCCGCTGACGCCGGTCACCAAGGTGGCCGAGGGCAAGCTGCAGCGTTCCGTCACCCACGATTTCGTCAATGGCGGCGTCACCTACATCACCGATGTCGAGGGCGGTGTGTTCGGCGAAGGTGTCACGCGCTTTGACGAAATCGACACGGTGGTCAATCACGGCCTGCGGCGGGAGCTGTCGATCCATCCGGAGGATCCGCTCTGCGCGCGCTTCCATGACCGGCAGTTCCATGATCTGAAGCGCGAAGGCTGGGACATCCATGTCGAGGTCGACACGGAGATGACCTGCACCAAGGACAGCCTGATCCTGACCGGGAAGCTTGACGCCTATGAAAACGGCCGGCGCGTAGCCAGCCGCAACTGGCGCGAGACCTTCAAGCGGGAGTTCCTCTAGGCGCCCATGTCGCAGATATCTGACTCGCGCATATCGGACGATCTCTATCGCGATCTGCTGGCCGGCCTCTTCGGGCTGATCTGGATCGCGCTGGCCATCGCGCCGCTCTACCGGCACGACTGGCTGCTGGAGAACATGCTGGTGATCATCGGCGCGGGGTTCTTTGTCTACTGGCGCAAATCGATCCAGCTCTCCAAGCTGTCGATGAGCCTGGTCTTCGTGTTTCTGGTGCTGCATGAGATCGGCGCGCATTACACCTATTCCGAGGTGCCGTACAACGATTGGACCAGGGCGCTGTTCGGCACGTCGCTGAACGAGATGCTGGGACTCCAGCGCAACCATTTCGACCGCCTGGTGCATTTCTCCTACGGCTTTCTCTTGGCCTATCCGATGCGTGAGATCTACATTCGCAAGACCTGGCTGCACGGAAGGCTGACCTACACGTTTCCGGTGGTCATCACGCTCGGCATTTCCGCCTTGTTCGAGATGCTGGAATGGGGTGCCGCGATCACCGTCGGCAGCGAGCTCGGCACCGCCTATCTCGGCACCCAAGGCGATGTCTGGGACGCGCAGAAGGATATGGCGCTGGCGGGCCTTGGCGCCGCGATCACCATGATCGCCGCCTTTGTGGCGCTGCGGAAGAACCCGCCCGCGTGGGAGAATGCCGCCGTGCCGCGCTAGGCGCGGCGGGGCAGGCCGCCCCAGATCTCCGGCCTTTCGGCATGGAAGGCGAAGCCGAGCTTCAGGCTCTCGGCAATGCGTCGGGCGCGCAACAGGAAAAGCTGCGCCAGGGGCGGTTCGAACAGCTCTTGCGTGGTCTCCGCGAACAGGGCCAGCCAGCGCTCGAAATGGCGCGGCTCGATGCCGGTGAGTTTTACATGCGCCGGGATCGGTTTGCCCTTGTAGCGGCCGGTCGTGTTCATGACCGAGGACCAGAAATCGCACATCGTCTTCAGATGCGGCCCCCAATCGGCGCCGATGACGCGCTCGAAGATCGGGCCGAGCTCCGCATCCTTGCGGATGCGGGCATAGAACGTCGCCACCAGATCCTCGATCTGGTCGTCGCTGGGGGCGATCTGGTTGAGGCCGATATTCGTCATGATGCCAGGAGAGTGAATTCCCAGGCCACAAGATGGCGATTACCCGGCTTTGCGCAAGGCGTCTTTCCGCCGCACATATGACCATATGGCAATTGAGGTTGAGCCCGTCTTCCGTCTATAGATGCGCGCCATATGACGGGGAGCGTACACATCATATGACCGGGGTTGCGGACATCATCATCATCGGCGGTGGGATAGCCGGTGCATCACTGGCGGCGGAACTCTGCGGTGCCGGCGCGGGGCGCGTGCTGGTGCTGGAGATGGAAAGCCAGCCCGGCTATCACGCGACAGGCCGCTCCGCCGCCATGTATGAGCCGTGCGATGGCGCGCCTCTGGTCCGCGCCCTGACGCGCGCCAGCGGTTCGTTCTTCGCCGATCCGCCCTCCGGCTTTGTCGAGACGCCGCTGCTATCGCCGCGCGGCGTGCTGATGCTGGGTTACGAAGGCGACGAAGCGGCGGTCGAGACCGCGCTGCAGGGTGGCTATGAGATGGTCGATGCCGCCTTTGCGCGGGCCCGGCTGCCCATCGTGAAGACCGACGGGGCGGTCGCCATCCTGTGGGACGGAACGGCCCAGGATATCGACGTCGACGCACTGCATGCCGGCCGGCTGCGCGCATTGCGCCGGTCCGGCGGCAAGGTTGTGGTCGAGGCCAAGGTCGAGCATGGCGCGCGGCAAGATGGTGTCTGGAAGCTGAAGACCACCGCCGGGGATTTTGAGGCGCCGGTCATCGTCGACGCCGCGGGCGCCTGGGCGGATCAGGTCGCGCGGGCTTGCGGCGTGCGGCCGGTCGGGCTGCAGCCAAAGCGGCGCAGCGCGGCCATCATCGCCGGCCCGGACGGCGCGCGCGTGCAGGATTGGCCGGAGATTCTTCCCGCCGATGTCAGCTTCTACTGCAAGCCGATGGGCGGAAAGCTGATGCTGTCGCCGGCGGAGGAAGAGCCGATGGAGCCGCATGACGCCTGGGCCGACGATCTGCGCCTGGCCCAGGCGGCGGAACGGCTGGAGACGATGACCGAGATTCGCGTGCAACGGCTGGAGCGGAGCTGGGGCGGCCTGCGGACCTTCGCGCCCGACGGATTGCCGGTCGTTGGTTTCGATCCGGATGCGGCAGATTTTTTCTGGCTGGCTGGGCAGGGCGGCTATGGCATCCAGACGTCGCCCGCCATGTCGCGCCTGGCGGCGGCGTTACTCGCAGGGACCGCGTTGCCGGTGGAGCTGGCGAAAGAGAATATCGGCGCGGAGACCTTCTCGCCGAACCGATTCCGCTGAGTTGGCCGCGAATTTCACGCGGGTTGACGCGCAGAATGCGCTTAGTCTTCCAGCAAGCCTTGCCGGGACCATCTGTCCGCCCACGGCAGGAACATCACATACAGGATGAAGGTCAGGCCGGTCGGCAGTAGGCCGTAAAGCAGGATAGCCTCGCCCGAATAATGCCTCGCCGCCAGGATCCACTGTCCAGCGACCTGGACGCCGGACAGCGCCTGGTCGATGATCTGCAAGTCGACTACGCGCCGGATCGCGCGCAAATGGTCATGGATCGCCAAAGTGACGACGCCTGCCAGCCAGGGCGCGGCGAAAAGCAGCCATGTCCGGAACAGGCGGACGCGCCAACTCGGCTTCTTGTGGCTGAGCCTTTGCAGCTTTGCGTCTGTTGCCATTCCCGGGCGATCTTCTGAGCTTCGGCAAGCTGGGCGGGCAGCATTCCGGCGCAAGCCGGTCGCGTCCCAGGGCCACCTTTGCGCCAATTCTATATCCGGCGGCACCTAGCTGGCCACCGCCAGCAGAGACCATGCGCCGAGCGCCGGTGGATCGAGGTTCGGAAAAGGCTGGAAAATGGTGCTGCCGAGAAGGATTGAACTTCCGACCCCGTCCTTACCAAGGACGTGCTCTACCACTGAGCTACGGCAGCACCGGGACCCGGGGCGGATGAGGCCGCCCCCGAAAGCGGCGCGAACATGCCACGCACGGTC
>DASZQC010000236.1:0-19258 GCA_035549815.1 Dongiaceae bacterium | reverse complement strand
GAGATCGGCGCCAGCTATTACCAGCGCTGCACCCACATCCTGTCGGATATCGAGGACGCCGATCGCACCGCCAGCGCTCAGCAGGCGTCCCCCAAGGGCACGCTGCGGCTTTATACCAACACGCACATCCTGCGCTTCGTGGGGCCGATCATCTCGGAATATCTGGCGCTCTATCCCGATGTCACCGTCGACCTGACCATGGGCGAGCGGATGATCGATTTGGTGGAAGAGCGCATCGACATCGCCATCCGCACGACGCCGCCGCCGGACTCCAGCCTGATCGTGCGCCGACTGATCAATTGGCGCCACATCCTGGGCGCGGCGCCGAAATATCTGGAACAGCATGGCGTGCCGCAGAGCCTGGCGGAACTGTCACAGCGCAACTGCCTGCGCTATGCGCTCTATCCCTATGGCGATGAGTGGCGGTTCGAGGATGAAGCCGGCGATCACCACTCGGTGCACGTCTCCGGCAATTTGGTCAGCACCAGTGCGGAGGTGCTGCGCATCGCGGCGCTCGACGGGCGCGGCCTGGTGCTGGGGCCGGACTTCTATGCCTTCGAGGATCTGGCGCAGAAGCGGATCATTCCCGTGCTGCCGCAATACCGGCCGGTGCAATTCGCCATCAACGCGATCTATCCGGCGAAACAGAACCTGTCGGCGAAGGTGCGCACCTTCCTCGACTTCATATCGCTGCGCATCAATGACCACTGGGCCATCATCGGCAAGACGATGGACCAGATGAATCTTGGGAAATAGGCCGCGGCCTTATTCGGCGGCCGCCTTCATCCGCTTGCCGGCGCGCTTGCCGTCGATGCTGTCCACCAGCGCATCGAGCTCTTTCATGATCGGTACCAGCTTCTTCACCCGCGCTTCGCCTTCCTTGCCTAGTTCCTTGAAGGTGGTGAGCGGCGCGCGCACGTCGCCGACGGGGTAGCCGGCGGCGGCGGACAGGGCCTTGGAATAGCATTGGTGGCCGTAGGTCGGATGGCCGGCCTGGATGATCGCGTACATCCTGTTGATCAGGCGCTCGATTTTCTTGGCGTCTTGCCAGCGGCCTTCGGCGCAGTAGTCGCAGATGCGGGTCGAGGCGCGCGGGATGTAGTTGCAATACGGGTTCACATAACCGACCGCGCCATAGAGATAGGATTCGACGATGCGCTGGCCGGCGAAGACATTCATCACGCCCTTGGTCAGCTCGACGATGTCATAGACGCGCGCCATTTCCTGGCTGGCTTCCTTGATGTAGCGGATCTGCTCGAAATCCGCGGTCAGGCGCGCCACGAACTTGGCCGACATATCGACATTCGACGTGTACGGGTTGTTGTAGAGCATGATCGGGATCGAGACCTTTTCGCAGATCGCCTTGTAATAAGCGTAAATCTCGTCCTCGGTCGGCGTGTAGTAATAGGGCGGGATGATCATCAGGCCGTCGGCGCCCAGCTTCTCCGCCTCGCGGCTATAGCGCACCGCGTTCGGCGTATAGGCGTTCATGCTGCCGACCAATACATGCATCCGCTTGCGGACGTGCTTGATCGTCGCCTCGACGAACATGGTGCGTTCGTCATCGGTGAGGGTCAGGAACTCGCCCGTGGTGCCGAGGATGATCACGCCCGGCGAGCCGCATTCGATCTGCCAGTCCAGGAACCGCTTCCAGGCCGGGATGTCGATCTTCTTCCCATCCTCGGTGAAGGGCGTGATCGTGACGCCGTAGCTGCCGCGAAATGCTTGACTCATAGAAGCTGATCCCTTGATTGCACCGCACCGGAGGGCACGATATTGTGTACGCCGTGTATACAGATAAGTCCAGCAGCAAAACCGATATCCTGATCGTCGGCGGCGGTCTCGCCGGCTGTGCCACCGCCTATTACCTGGCAAAGGCCGGCGCCGAAGTGCTGCTGATCGAGCGCGACGATCTCAACATGCAGGCCTCCGGCGCCAATGCCGGCAGCTTCCACGCGCAGATCCCGCATCTGACGTTCGTCGAAGAAGGCGATGAATGGGCGCGCAACTTTGCTCCGGTGGTGGAGATGCTGATCGCCGGCATCGATGTGTGGCGCGGGCTGGAGCGCGAGCTCGACGCCGAGCTGGAAGTGCGCGTCGGCGGCGGCATCCTGATCGCCGACCGGCCGGAACAGATGCGTGACATCGAGCGGCGCATGAGTTTCGAGCGCGCGCACGGTCTGGAGATCCACGCCCTGACGCGGGAGGAATTGCTGGGCCTCGCGCCCTACGCCTCGTCGCGGGCAGTCGGGGGCTGCTACTGCCCGATCGAGGGCAAGGCCAATCCGTTGAAGGCCACCATGGCCTTCGCCAAGCGCGCGCAGGAACTGGGCGCCGCGCTTCGCCGCAACACGGAGCTGCTGGCGCTGGAGCAGACGGCGGACGGCTATATCGCGATGACCAGCGGCGGGGCGATCCGGGCGCGGCGCGTGGTGAATTGCGGCGGCGCCAGCGGCGGCAGGATTGCGGCCATGCTGGGCATCCAGGTCGATATCCAGGGCTTCCCGATCCAGGTGAATGTGACGGCGCCGGCCGCGCCGCTCATCAAGCATCTGGTCTATGCCGCGGGCCATCGCCTGTCGCTGAAGCAGACCGCCAACGGCACCTTGCTGATCGGCGGTGGCTGGCCGGCGCGCGCCGGCAAGGGAGGTCGACGCCCGGTGGTCGATCCCAATTCCATGATCGAGAACCTGAAGACCGCGAAGCTGGTGGTGCCGGCGGTGGGTGGCGCGCATCTGGTGCGTACCTGGGCGGCGGTGGTGAACGGCACGGCCGACTGGAAGCCGGTGATCGGCGAGGCGCCGCGCCACAAGGGATTCTATTTCAACTTCTTCCCCTGGACCGGCTTCACCGCCGGGCCGATCTCCGCCTTGACCACGGCGGAACTGATCCTGGGCCGCAAGCCGTCCATCGACATCGAACGTTATTCGTCCCTGCGCGCGTTGAATTGACGCCATAGACGGCCGCAAGCCTCAGTGCCGTAGGATCTTGCCGACGAATTCGCGGGCGCGGTCGGATTTCGGGCGGTCGAAGATATCGGCGGCGCTGCCGACCTCGACGATCTGGCCCTTGTCCATCATCACCACCTTGCTGGCCACCTCGCGCACGAAGGCCATTTCGTGGCTGACGATCAGCATGGTCATGCCGTCCTTCGCCAGGCCGCGGATGGTGTCGAGCACCTCGTTGACCAGCTCCGGATCGAGGGCGGAGGTGACCTCGTCCAGCAGCAGGATCTCCGGCTTCAGCGCCAAGGCGCGGGCGATGGCGACGCGCTGCTGCTGCCCGCCGGACAGCTCGTCCGGATAGGCATGCTCCTTATCGGCAAGGCCGACGCGGGCCAGGATCCGCTTCGCCTCCTGCTCGACCTCGGCGCGCGGGCGCCCCTTGATCTTGACCGGCGCGATGGTGACGTTGCGCATCACGTCCATGTTCTGGAACAGGTTGTACTGCTGGAACACCACCGCCATCTTGTCGCGCGCGGCGCGCACGCTGGCGGCGGAGCCATAGGCGATCGGCTGGCCGTCCAGCACCACCTCGCCGTCGGTGCAGGGCGTCAGCCCCATCAGCACGCGCAGCACCGTCGACTTGCCGGAGCCGGACGGGCCGATCAACGCGACCACATCGCCCTTCTCGCACGACAAATCGACGCCGCGCAGGACCGGCAGGCTACCGTAGCTGGCGCTGAGATTTCTGACTTCGAGGTGTGGCAAGCCGTTTCTCCAACCATTGGCCGAAGCGGGTGAGCGGATAGGACAGGGCGAAATAGAGCAGGGCGATCGTGCCGTAGACAAGCAGGCCCGAATAGCCCTGGTTGTTCAGTTCCTTGCCGCGGAAGGTCAGCTCGAACACGCCGAGCTGGCTGACCACGGCGGTATCCTTGACGAAGGCGACCATGAACACCATCGCCGGCGGTAGGATGACCGGCCAGGATTGCGGGACGATCACATAGAGCAGGGTGCGCCAGCGGCTGAAATTCATCGCCCGGGCCGCTTCGATCTGCTGCCGCGGCACGGATTCGAAGCCGCCGCGGATGATGTCGGCCGAATAGGCGGTGGCATAGATGCAGATGGCGATCAAGGCGATGGCGAACAACGACGTGTTGCGGATGAAGATCGCAAGTCCGAACAGCACTAGATAGGAGGTCACCAGGAACGGGATGCGCCGGAAGATCTCAACGAAGATGATCGCGCCGGCGCGCAGCGGAACCGCCCAATGGCCCGGGGTCTGCCGGGCGAAGACGATGAAGAAGGCGAACAGGAAGCCCAGGCCGCAGCCGAAAAACGTCAACGCGACGGTGACCAGCATTGATTCGACCAGCAGCCAGATATTGATCGGGCTGAAGAAGGCGGGAAGCTGGCTGAGTATCTGTTCCATGTCAGAAGATCTTCGCCTTCACGCGGAAGGCCCAGCGCCCGAACCACGCCAGCGACAGGCTGGCGATGAAGGTGATGATGACATAGAGCCCGGCCGCCAGGATGAAGGCTTCCAGGTGGCGATAATTCTCCGACGCCAGGTTGAAGGCGGTGCCCAGCAATTCCTCAGCGCCGACGATCATGGCCATCGAAGTCGACAGGGTCAGCACGATGAAATAGTTCGCCAGCGCCGGGTACACCGTCTTCAGGATGTGCGGCACGATCACGTTCCACAGAGTCTGCGCGCGGGAGAAGCCGAGCGTTTCGGCGGCCTCGATCTCGCTGCGCCGCACGGACAGGAAGCCGGCGCGCATGATCTCGCAGCCGTAGGCCGAGGTCGCCATCACCAGACCGATGACAACCGAGGTGTATTTGTCGAGCAGGATGCCGATCTCCGGCAATCCATAGAACAGGAAGAAGATATGGATCAGGACCGGCGTGTTGGTCAGGAAGGTGACGTAGGCGCCGGTCAGCCGCCTCACCCAGGTTGGGCCGGAAGTCCGCGCAGCCGCGAGGAGGAGCGCGATCGGGGCGCCGAGCCAGAACCCGGCCAGCGCCAGCTCAAGCGTCACCAATGCGCCGTGGAGAAACTCCGGCAGCTGGTTGAAGACGACGTGGAATTGGAACGTGTAGTTCAAGTCTGAAATGACTACGGGCGGATTCCCGCAGGAATCCGCCCGTGCCGCGATCCGCTAGAAATAGGGCTGATACGGGATCTTCTCGAGCATTTCCGAGCCGAAGGCCTTTTGCCACTCGGCATCGACGAAGCCCGAGCTATGCAGCTTGTACATCGCGATGTTGATCACATCGCGCAGCGCATAATTGCCCTTCTGCACACCGATCGCGTCCCAGCCCACGTCGATCTTGTTGGGCAGGACCTTCCAGTTCACGTCGGTGTGGTTCTTGGTGAAGGCCATGAAGAAGTCGAGCATCTCGACGATGGCGTCGCCGCGCCCTTGCGCCACCGCGCGCACCACGTCGGCGTTGGTGTCGACGATCTCCAGCTTCGCGTTGGGCAGGTTCTCCTTCGCCCAGTCGATGGTCCAGGCGCTGCGCACGTCGATGATGGTGTATTTCGGATCGTTCAGGTCCTTGTAGCTCTCGATCTGGACCTTGTCGGTGGTCAGCACGCCCATGACCTCGGTGTGCAGCGGCACCGTGTATTCGATCAGCTTGGCGCGCTCGGAATTGCGGGTCAGGCCGCCCAGGCAGATGTCGATGGTGTTGGCGGTCAGGAACGGCACGCGCTGCGCCGTCTCGGTCGGCACGAACTCGACCTTCTCGATCTTCAGCTCTTCCGCCAGCTTCTTGGCGATCGCGACGTCGAAGCCTTCGAAATCTCCCGCCGCATTGCGCGAGGAGAAGGGCGGCGAGTTCGGGTGAATGCCGACGCGGAGCACGTTGTTGGTCAGCGTCTCTTCCAGCGTGTCGGCCTGAGCCGAGGAAATCACAAAACCGGCGGCGGTGGCGCCTGCCCCGAGGCCGGCCAATCCACGACGCGTGACTGTGAGTGTCATCCTTTTGCCTCCCCTTTATTGACCTTCGCCCCATGGCGAAGAGCTGCAGCAGCGTTGCGGAATCGCCAGGGCGATCCTGCGCGCCATAGTATACGCGGTGTATACAACGTCAAGCGCATTGCCGGACGGGACGGAGCGAAACGGCGCGCGCAACGCGGATTTCCGCGGTCACGACGGCATAGGAAGTTATGCGCCGCACGTTCGTGCGGACAGCGAACAGGTATTCGTAAGCGGGCGCGGGCCTTACTTAACGGCGATGCGCGTGCCGGGCCGGTTCGCCAGGCTGTCCATGAACTCGTCGATCAGCGATTGTGCGTCGGCGCGACCTGCCGCTTCCGCCGCGTCCGGGTCCTTCCGGGCGATCGCGGCCAAAATCTCGCGATGTGATTTCAGGAAATCGCCGCCCGAACGGTCGGGCAGGTGCATGCCATAGAGGCCCAGCAACCTTTGCCCCTGATCGAGAATGCCGGTGATCCAGGCGGTGACATAGGGATTGCCGCCCATCTCGGCGATGGTCATGTGGAACTCGCGGTTCAGCCGCACCATGTTGCGGATGTCGCGGCGGCGCAGGGCGCGCTCATTCTCCTCATGGTCCCGCTTCAGTTTTTCCAGCTTGGCCGGATTGGGATTCTGCGAGGCGAGGCGGCAGCTCAGGCGATAGAGCAACTGCATGGCGTCGAAATAGGCCGGCAAATTGGCGATGTCGAACTGGGCGACGATGGCGGTGCGGTTGCGGAAGTTCTGCACCAGCCCCTCGGCCGAGAGCCGGATAAGCGCCTCGCGCACCGGCGAGCGGGAGACGCCGAACTGCTTGCTGATCTCGGTCTCGTCCAGCAGCGTTCCCGGCATCAGCTCCAGATGCAGGATCTGGTTCTTCAGGTGCTCGTGCACGTAAGAGGCACCGGTGCCGCGCGGCCGGCGCAGTCCGCCGGTGGTGCGCTTGGCGGTGACTTTACGCGCCATGGCTGGCACCATCCAGGACCGGCAGGATCGCGAGATCGCGCTCGCAGGCTTTGAACATGATGTGGCTTTTGGCTCGTTGGACCGGACAACCGCTCCATCATCCTCCAGCGGCCGGGCGACTTCAACCGGTCATCGCCCAATCGGCTTGGCTGGCGGAATAACGCGATGCTATGGTCGCGCGCATGTCTGAGGATTCCCGGAACGAGCAGTCAGGAACCGTCGCGGTGATCGGCGGCGGCAGCATCGGCATTGCCTTCGCCATCGTGTTCGCGCGGGCGGGTCTCGAGGTGCGGCTGCACGAGCCCGACGCCGCTCGCTGCGCCGCCGTGCCGAGCCTGTTGCGTGCGCGTCTGGATGATCTTCGCGCTTACGAACTGCTCGACGAGAGGCCGGAGATCGTGTTGCGCCGCGTCACGGTCGGCGCCGATCTGGCGGCGGCGGTGCAGGACACTGTCTATGTCCAGGAATGCGCGCCGGAAGATCTGGCGCTGAAAAAGCAGCTCTTCGCCGAGCTGGATCGGCTGGCGCCGCCGCAAGCGGTGCTGGCCAGCGCGTCTTCCGCCATCGTTGCCTCGGCCTTTGCCGCGGATCTGCCGGGGCGGCATCGGATTCTGGTGGCGCATCCGGGGAATCCGCCGTTCCTGATCCGGGTGGTGGAGATCGTGCCGGCGCCCTTCACCGATCCCGATTGCGCGGGGCGTGCCGCGGCGCTGTTGAAATCCGCCGGCATGGAGCCGGTGCTGGTGCGCAGGGAGATCGAGGGCTTCGTGTTCAACCGCCTGCAGGGCGCCTTGCTGCGCGAGGCCTATTGCCTGGTCCGCGACGGTATTGTCTCCGTCGACGAGGTGGATTGCATCGTGCGCGACGGACTGGGCCTCCGCTGGTCGATCATCGGGCCGTTCGAGACGGTCGATTTGAACACGCAGGGCGGTATTGAATCGCACGCGAAAAAGATGGGGCCGGCTTATGAGCGCATGGGCGCCGAGCGAGGCCAGCACGATCCCTGGACGCCGGACCTGGTGGCGAAGGTGACGGCGGCGCGGCGCGCATTGCTGCCGCTCGACCGCTGGGCCGAGCGCGTCGGCTGGCGCGACCGGAAGCTGATGTCGCTGGTCCGCCATCGCAAGGGCGAACAATCAGAATGATCGAGATCGAATTCGAAGGCCGGCGGCTGCAAGCACAGCCCGGCGAAAGCCTCGCCGCTGCCCTGACGGGGCACGGAATCATGACTTTGCGCACGACGCGCAACGCGGCCGAGCGGGGCATGTTCTGCGGCATGGGCGTGTGCCAGGAATGCCTGGTCGAGATCGACGGCAAGCCGGAACAGCGCGCCTGCATGACCAAGATCGAAAGGCCGCTCAGCGTGCACCGTGCGGCGCATGGGCGGCCGTTGGCGCTGACGGAGCCTGCCGCCGCGCGCGAGATCGTGACCGAGCAGCCGGAAGTGCTGGTCGTCGGCGCCGGCCCCGGCGGCTTGTCCGCCGCCATCGCGGCCCGGCAAGCGGGCGCAAGCGTGCTTGTGGTGGATGAGCGGTCACAGGCTGGCGGCCAGTATTTCAAACAGCTTGGCGTCGAGGTGTCTCGGAACCAGGCGGCGGATAGGCAGCATCGCGAGGGCGCCGCGCTGATCGAGACGGCGCGCGGGCTGGGTGTCGAGATCCGCAGCAATGTTCTGGTCTGGGGCGCTTTCGATCCCGACGGTTACGCGGCGGTCGCCGACGGGCGTAGCTACCGGTTCCAGCCGAAGGCGACCATCATCGCGACCGGCGCCTACGAGCGCGGCTGGCCGGTGCCGGGCTGGACCTTGCCGGGCGTCATGACCACGGGCGCCGCGCAAACCCTGTGGCGGACGGCGCGGCGGCTGCCGGGCAAGCGCGTGCTGATCGCCGGCAACGGCCCCTTGAACCTGCAGCTTGCGGCGGAGCTGATCGAGGGCGGCGCTGAGGTGGTCGCGGTGGTCGAAGCGGCACAGAGGCCGGGCTTGGGACAGGTCGGAGCGCTTCTCGCGATGGCTGCCGCCTCGCCTGGATTGATGCGCGACGGATTGCGGTACCACGCGCGGCGGCGCGCCGGCGGCGCCGAAATGATCCATGGCATGGTGATCGCATCCATCGACCAGAGCGCGGATGGCTTGAGCGTGCGGTTGACGGGGGCGCAGCCGTCGAATCGCGCGCAGCGCGCCTTCGATGCCGACGTCGTCTGCCTTGGCTATGGGTTCGAGCCGTCGAACGAGCTGCTGCGCGTGCTAGGCTGCGGCCACAATTTCGATCCCGCGCGCGGGCACCTCGTGACGCGGCGCGACGATCGCGGCCGGACCGATGTTTCGGGCACCTATGCGCTGGGCGATTGCACCGGGCTTGGTGGCGCGCGTGCGGCGCTGGCGGAGGGCGCCTTGGTCGGTCTCGCCGTCGCGGAGGATCTGGGGCATAAGATCGACGCGAAACTGGCGGCGCGCCGCAGGGAAGCGGCGGCCATGCTGGCGCGACATCGCCGATTCCAGCGCGCGCTGTGGCGCCTTTATGCGGCGCCGGCCTATTCGGCGCGGCTGGCGACGCCGGAAACTCTGATCTGCCGCTGCGAAGAGATCACCTTCGGCCAAGTCGAGGCGGCCTTGGCGGAGAATATGCGCGAGGTCGGCGCGGTGAAGCGGCGGACGCGGCTCGGCATGGGCCGCTGCCAGGGGCGCTATTGCGCGCCGGTTCTGGAAGCCTTGATGGCGGAGCGGGTGGGGGCGCCACGCGGCGAATTCACCGGTTTCGCCCCGCGCGTGCCGGTGAAGCCCGTGCCGATCGAGGAATTGGCCCAGTAGCCGTTACGGCGCCGCCACTTGCATCACCATGTCTTCCTGCGGCCCGACGACGACGCGCCAATAGCCGGCGAGCTCGCGGTCCAGCGCCAAATCGCCGGTATCCACCAGCAGCCTCCTATCCTCGAGCGCCAGCAGCTTCTGCTGGCTGGCGATGATGGTGATGCCCGTGCGCCCGGCGAGTCGAATGACAGCGGGCGACAGTTCCTGGTTGCCGCGGCCGAACACATGGCCCTGGCCGCCGATCACGCCGACGATGATGCGCAGCGTCCGGTCGCGCGCGGCTACGAGGATCGCCCGCTCATTGACATCGCGCGCGATGATCTTGCCGCCGGTGACCAGATCGGTGCCGAGCAGGGAGCCCGACAGGTTGAGCGCGCTCAGGATACGCTTGGCCGAACGTCCAGGGCCGATGGCATAGACCACATCGGGTTCCATTTCCGCCGCGATCCGGCGCGCGGCGCTGTCGAGCGCTGCCTCGTCCAAACCATGGTTGCGGACCTTGGCGTTCTGCAGCAACAGAGGGATGTAAGGCACTTTCGCGTAGCCGAACAGACGCGGCGAGATGCTGCCCCGGCGCAGCTCCTCCTCATCGATATCCATGACTTCGGAGGCGCGATATTGCAGCCGGCCGCGATCGGGCAAAGCGAGGATGGCGGCGAGCAGATCGCCGCTCGCTTCCGGTGAGGTGGCGAAGATTGCGGATTGCATCTTTACGCCGGTGGGAATGCCGAGGATCGGCACGGCATCGCCGGTCACCGCGAAGATGTCGCGCGCCGTGCCGTCGCCGCCGGCGAACAGGACCAGGTCGACCTGTGCCGCCATCATGGTTTGCGCAGCGGCGGCGGTATCAGTCGCCGAAGTCTCATCGCCGGCGGGATTGGTTGCCACGTGGCAGAGCAGGCCCGCCTCGGTCGCGACGTCGGCGCCCATCTTGCCGCCGGCGGCGATGATCGCGATTCCCTGGCGGACAGCGCCCAGCCGGTGCAAAGCCCGCAGCGTGCGCGCTTCCGACAAAGGTTCCGCGCCCAGCTTGCGCGCCTGCTCGGACAATCCATCCGTGCCCTTCAGGCCGACGCGACCGCCCATCCCGGCGACGGGATTGACGATCAGCCCCAGGCGGAACGGACGGCTCACGCTATCTGGTCGCGACCCGAATCATTCCGCGGCGTGCGACGGCTCGCCGGCGAGCGCGCTGTCCTTGCCGTGCTTGCGCAGGTAAGCGCGCCAGGTGATGGCCCATTTCGCCGGGTCGTTCAGCGCATCGGTCTTGATCTGGGCGATGACCTGCTTGTGCGGCGCCGTCTTCACCAGTTCGGGATTGGCATAGGCCTCTTCCGAGATCTTGGCGACCACGGCCATCCAGTAATCCAGATCCTCCTTGGAATACATCTCGCCCGCTTCGGGCGTGAAGGGCTCCGGCACGATCCAGGGCTCGTGACTCATCCACCAGGGATCGATTCCATAATCCGCCATGCGGTTGGACACCTCGACCGTGCCGCAGCCGGTATCCTGTTTCAACTGGCCCAGGCTCCAGCGCGTCATCTCCATGCGGTGCTTGGTGATCTGCGGATTGGAGCGCGACAGGCCGCGGATCTTCGCGAGCTGATGGTCCATGTAATTGTTCGACAGGACCGAGATGTCCGAGGCTTCGTCGATTCCATCGCGGCCCATGGCGAGCAGCCAGGCATAGGCCTTCAACACCTGCGGCACATTGCCGAAGAACTCGCGCACTTTGCCGGCGCTCTTCTTGCGGCCGTAATCCAGGCGATATCCCTTGTCGTCCTTCACCACCACGGGCTTGGGCAGGAACGGCGACAGTTCCGCCGAGCAGCCATAGGCGCCGACCGCAGGGCCGCCGCCGCCCTTCGGCGCGCCGAAGGTCTTATGCAGCATGAACATGCAGGCATCGAAGCCCAGCTCGCGCGCGCGGATCTTGCCCATCACGCCGTTGAAATTGGCGTGATCGTAGAAGCAGAGACCACCGGCATCGTGCACCAGGCGCACCCATTCCTTGATGTCCGGGTTGTAGATGCCCATGTCGTCGGGGTTGTTGATGAACAAGGCCGCGGTGCGGTCGCTGATCGCCGCTTTCAGCGCCTCGATCGACGGGTATCCGTTCGGCTCCAGGTTCAGCGTCACCACCTTGAAACCCGCGGCGGCGGCGGTTGCCGCGTTGCAGGGATGCGCCTGGATCGAGGTGATGATCTCGTTGCGCTTCTTCAGCTCGCCGCGCGACTTGTGATAGGCGCGCGTGACCACGCAATTGGTATAGGCCGCGTCGGCGCCGCCGCCCGCCTGGAAGATGAACTGGTCCATCCCGGACAGAGCGCGCAGGCCGAGATCGAATTCATGGATCGCCTGCAGGATGCCCTGCATCGAATCATCGGGCTGCAGCGGATGCACGTCGGCGACGAACGGGCGCTGAGCCACCGCCTCGCTGACCCGCGCGTTGTATTTCATGGTGCAGGTGCCGAACAGGCTGATGCCCACCATGCCCATGGTTTCCTGGCACAGATGCAGATAGTGACGCTGCACCTCCGGCTCGGTCAGCTCCGGCAGGACCGGCGCCTGCGTGCGCGCCAGGCCTTTGGGGATCAGAGCGCCAGAATTGCCAACCTTTGCGGTGGCGGCCGCGCTGGGCCGCGGGAAGACCTGGCCGCGCCGGCCCGGATGACCTAGCTGCATGATCAGCGGCTCGTCCCAGACCGGGGCGTGATAGTCGCGGAGATGGATTGGCTCGTTGCTGCTCATCACTTCACCGCCTGTCCGACCGCGCCGACGAGGCGATCGATATCCTGGTCCGAATGCACTTCAGTCACGCAATAGAGTGCGCATTGCTTCATGCCCTCGGCGGATAGATCCTTGCCGCCGAAGATCTTGTGCTTGCGCAGCTTCTTGTTGATTGCGGCGACCGACTTGCCGGTGCCGGAGAAATCGACCACGAATTCCTTGAAGAAGCCGCCGGGATAGCGGATCGCCACGCCCGGTATCTCGGACAACCGTCGTGCCGCATAGTGGGACTGGGTGACGATCAGCTCGCCGATCTCGCGGAAGCCTTGCGGTCCCAGCAGCGACATATAGACCGCGTTGGCGATGGCCCAGAGATAGACCGAGTTGCCGGTCCAGTCCTTGCCTTCCTCGCGCATGCCGTAAGAGGTCTGGTGCGCACTGGCGAGGCCGAAACCGAACTGGCCGTCCTTCTGCGTCTCGGTGATGCTGACCAGGAAACCGTTATACTCGCGGACGTAGCGCTCCTCGTCGCGCGAGGCCATGAAGCCGCCGACACCGCCGCCGCAATTCATGTGCACGCCCAGCGGCTGGGTCGGCCCGACGACGATGTCGGCGCCGAAATCCGCCGGCGGCCGCACGATGCCGAGGGTCAGCGGATCGACGCCGACGATGGTCTCGGCGCCATGCTGGCGGGCGATGCGCGCGATCTCCGCCGCGTTGGTCTCGAACAGGCCGAGATAGGACGGCGTCTCGAAATAGACCGCCGCGGTTTTGGAGGACACCTTGCTCCGCAGGTCGTCGAGGTCGATCAGGCCGGTCTTGGCATCGACCTTCACACGCCGCACCTTGATGTGGTTTGGCATGTCGGTCGGCTCGCAGTAGTTCTCGACCACCGACAGGCGCTCCGGATCGAATATCTCGGCGATGACGATTTCACGCCGCTTGGTGATGCGTGCCGCCATGCGCAGGGCATGGCCGATGGCGCAGCCCCAGGAATAGACCGGCAGGCCGACCACCTCCATGTTGAGCAATTCGCCCAACTGGCTGGCATATTCGAACCAGGCCTGGTTGCGACCGAAATCGGACTGGGCGGAACCCCAGACAGGGGTCAGGAACTCAGTACGGCCGACAATCTCGTCCACCACGGCGGGCACATGATGCGGCCAGCAACCGGCGCCGAGGAAGGTCAGGTTGTCATCGGCGCTCTCGTTCCGCGCCAGCATGTCGGTCAGGTGCCGCCGCAACGCCGATTCCGACTTGATGCCCAGCGGCAGGTCCAGCGGCATCTTCAGGCGGTGATCCTGCGGAACCTGCTCGAACAGGGTCTCGATCTTGTCGACGCCGATCTCGGCCAGCATGCGCTGCTTGATGTCGGGCAGGGAATTTCCCATCCAGGGATGGCCGCCCGTCTCTCGCATCACCATGTCGCTCTCCCGGATTTGCTGGGCCGGCGGCGATCCTGTCGGCCGCGGGCGGCGAACTATACGCTCTGCGCACTATTGTTCGTCAAGTGACCTGCGCCCGATTGCGGCAAAGGCGATCCGATGGTACAGCAGCGCAACAGACGCACGTCCTATCGAGCAGCAGGCATGGCCAAGCGCGGCAAGGAAGATCACGAGTTCGTCCAGTCCTTCGTCCGGGGGCTCGACGTCATCCGCTCGTTCAGCCGTGCCCGCCCGCGCATGACCTTGAGCGAAGTGGCCGAGGAGACGCGCATGACGCGCGCCGCTGCGCGGCGATTTCTGCTCACCCTGGTGAAGGAGAAGTACGCGCAGACCGATGGCAAGTATTTCGAGCTGGGGCCGAAGGTGCTCGACCTCGGTTTCGCCTATCTGGCGTCGATGAGCCTGTGGGACATCGCCGAACCGGTCATGCGCGAAGTGGTCGGCAAGACCGGCGAATCCTGTTCCATGGCGGTGCTGGACGGGGCCGAGATCGTCTATGTCGCGCGCGTGCCCAGCAACCGCGTCATGACCATCGGGCTCAATGTCGGCAGCCGCTTGCCGTCGCACTGCACCTCCATGGGCCGCGTCCTGCTCGCGGCTTTGCCGGACAAGGAGGTGACGCAGCGGCTGGCTTCGGTGACGATGCCCAGGCTCACGCCGCAGACCATCGTCAGCAAGACCAAGCTGCGCCGCGAACTCGCGCGCGTCGCGCGGCAGGGCTGGAGCCTCGTGGATCAGGAGCTGGAGCCCGGCTTGCGGTCGCTGGCCGTGCCGGTGCGCAACCGCGCCGGCGCCGTCGTTGCCGCGATGAATCTCGGCTGCCATGCCGGCCGTGTCAGCCTGGAGACCATGACCGGCAAGTTCCTGCCGGTGCTGGCGGAGGCGAGCCGGCAGATCACGCGGTCGCTTCCGGCATAAGTCGTTTCGAATTTTCGTCGCGGAATCCGGAGGATAGGCGGGACGGGTTGCGGCCTTTCCAATTGTTCGAATATCGCATATTTGTTCGTGATCCAAACATCGCATCCGGACGTTCCTGGGAGCCCGATATGACCACGCCCTGCATCATCACCGTCGCCATCACCGGATCGGTCCCGAAGAAGGAACACAATCCGGCCGTTCCCATCACCGTGTCGGAGCAGGTCGAATCGACGCACGCGGCATACGAGGCTGGCGCGGCCTTGGTGCATTTGCATGTGCGCAATGACGACCAGACGACGACCTCGAACCCCGACCGCTTCGCCGAAGTGAAAGCGGGCATCGAAAAGCATTGCCCGGGCATGATCGTGCAATTCTCCACCGGCGGCCGCTCGGGCAAAGGCGAGGAGCGCGGCGGCATGCTGAAGCACCGCCCGGACATGGCCTCGCTGTCGACGGGCTCCTGCAATTTCCCGACCATCATCTATCAGAACCCGCCGGACCTGATCGCTTTTCTGGCGGCGGAGATGGCGAAGCACGAGGTGCGGCCGGAAATCGAAGCCTTCGATCTCTCCATGCTCTACCAGGCGGTGCGCATGGCCGAGGAGGGCCTGCTGCCGAAGCCGCTGCATGTGCAATTCATCTTCGGCATCAAGAACGCGATGCCGGCGGTCCGGCAGGCCCTGGAGTTCCAGGTTTCCGAGTTGAAGCGCCTGATGCCGGATGCGACCTGGGTGGCGGCCGGCATCGGCAAGCACCAGCTCGAGATCAATCGCTGGAGCCTGGAACTGGGCGGCCATTGCCGCACCGGCCTCGAAGACAATATCCGCTATGACGCCGACCGGCTGGCGCGCAGCAATGCGGAGCTGGTCGGCCGCGTGGCGGAGATGTGCGCCGAATATGGCCGCCATCCGGCGAGCTGCGCGGAGGCGCGCGCCCTGCTGCATCTGCGCCCTGCCGCCTGATCGCGAGGATTTCGTATGCTCAATCTGGCAGGCAAAACAGTGCTGCTGACCGGCGCCTCGAAGGGGATCGGCGCCGAGATCGCCGTGGCCCTGGCGGCGGCCGATGCCAACGTCATCGCGCATTACGGCAGCGACCGCGCGGGAGCGGAGCAGGCGACCGCAACGTTCTCGCCCGAGCGCGTGCTGCTGGTCGGTGCCGACCTGAAGGATCGCAACGCGGTGGACCGGCTGTGGAAGGAAGCTTTGGCCTGGCGCGGGCGCGTCGATGTGGTGGTGAACAATGCCGCCGTCATGCGTATCGCCGGCGGCATCGAGGATGACGAAAAGGTCTGGGACGAGGTCTGGGACGAGGCGCTGAAGGTGAATGTCCTGGCGCCGGTGCGGCTGATGCGCCATGCGGTGCGGCATTATCTGCAAGCGGGCGGCGGTATCCTGGTCACCATCTCGAGCTGGGCGGCGCAGCGCGGGCCGGGCAACCCGGCCTTGATCGCCTATTCGGCATCCAAGGGCGCCGTGCTCTCCGCCACCAAGACCATCGCGCGCAACTATGCCAGCAAAGGCGTTCTCGCCTATGTGGTTGCGCCCGGCGTCGTGCGCACGCGGCTGTCGGAGCAGGCGGCGGCAGCGGCGGGCGGCGAGGCGGCCTTCACCGCCGGCCTGGCGATGGGCGAGTGGGTGCCGCCTTCGGACATCGGCAACCTGGTGACGTTCCTGGCGACCGGCGCCTGCCGCCATCTGACCGGCGCGACCTTGGACGTGAACGGCGCCAGCTACATCCGCTGAGCCGCGATCAAAGCCGCGACGCCGGGACGAGCACCTCTCCCTGGAACAGCCGCCGCGCGGTCATCTGCACCGCCGCCATCTCGGCATGGAAGCCGTCTTTCGCATTCGTGACCCGCGCGGCGATGGACCAGGCGCCGCTGGGATGACCGACCAATATGTCCTCGCTGGCCCGGGCGCGCGCGCTGAGCAGCCGATGGGGAATGGTGCCCGGTATCCGACAGGCGACCGCGAGGCACAGGGCCGTCGTGACCGGCACGGCACGATGCGGCACGCCGCGGCCGATCATGCGGATCATGATGTCGGTGTCGGTGGCTTCCAGCGTACGGCCGGAGAGCGTCGCCGAGCGGGCGCTGGCGGCGACGAAGGCGATGCGGGGCAGGGCGACCTTGCCCGCGCTCTCAAGATTGGGCGCCGCGCCCGCCTTCACCGTGACATGCCGGCGGATGGTCTCGATCCGCGCCAGCAGGCCGGGCACGCTCTCGATCTGTTCGGGCAGTTCCGCGCCGGTCAGGCCGATGGTTTCGGCGGCGACGAACATGACCGGGTTGGCGGCGTCGACGAAGCTGTAGGCGATCGGGCCAATGCCGGCCACGTCGACGGTGTCGACGGCATTGCCCATCGGCAGCAGCTTGCCCGTCGCGGCGCCGCCGGGCGCTTGAAATTCCAGCCGCACCGGCGCGCCGGTTCCGGCGATGCCGTCGATGGCGAGATCGCCGGCGACCGCGGCCCTTCCGCCGCGCATGGGAAAGCGCGAGACGATGAGCTTGCCGGTGTTGACGTCGCGGATCCTGATCCGTGCCTCGCCATCCGTCGGCGCCGCCACCAGCCCCTCGTCCACGGCGAAAGGCCCCATGGCGGAGGCCATGCTGCCGCAGCTTCCTTTGTAGTCGACGCGGCCGTCGCGCACTTCGACCTGGCCGAACGTGTAATCGATGTCGGCATCCGGCACGCTGGATCGTTCGATGATGCAGACCTTCGACAATGACGAGAGCCCGCCGCCCATGCCGTCGAGCTGACGCCCGTTGGGATCGGGCGATCCCATGGCGGCGAGGAAGATGGGATCCCACGCGGCGCGGTCGGCCGGCAGATCCTTGCGGTGAAACACCAGGGCCTTGGAGGTGCCGCCGCGCATGAACACGGCCGGCACGGCGATCTGTTCCGGTTGGTTCGCGATGCGCCGTGCCGGTTCCGCCATGCTGCTTCTAGCCTCGCCCCACGAAGGGCATCTTGTTCGCCATCACGGTCATGAACAGCACGTTGCTGTCGAGCGGCAAGCTGTCCATGTAGAGCACCGCGTCGGCGACGTTCTTCGGGTCCATGGTGGGCTCGGTGTCGCGGCTGAGATCGGCCTGCAGCACGCCTTCCTTCATGCGCGCGGTCATCGGCGTGTCGGCATTGCCGATATCGATCTGGCCGCAGACCACGTCGATGGTGCGGCCGTCGAGGTTCAACTGCTTGGTCAGGCCGGTGATGGCGTGCTTGGTGGCGGTATAGGCGGTCGAATACGGGCGCGGCGCATGGGCCGAGATCGAGCCGTTGTTGATGATGCGGCCGCCGCGCGGCTTCTGATCGCGCATGATGCGGAACGCCTGGCGGGCGCACAGGAAGGAGCCGGTCAGGTTGACGTCGACCACGGAGCGCCAGGTTTCCACGGGCAGCTCGTCGATCGGCACCGCCGGAGCACCGCGGCCGGCATTGTTGAACAACAGGTCGAGACGGCCGAACTTGTCGATTGTCTTCTTGAACAGGGCCTCGACGGCATTCTCGTCGGCGACGTCGGTTGAGATCACCAGCGACTGGCCCGCTTTCGCCATGCCGGCGGTCTGCTCCAGTTCCGGGATGCGCCGGCCGGCCAGCGCCACCGAATAGCCCGCATTCAGCAGGCCCAGCGCCACCGCGCGCCCCACGCCCGTTCCCGCACCCGTGACGATCGCTACCTTGCCCATGTCATTTCCCTTGCGATTGGTTTGACGCGCCGCCGGCCGCCCCCGCGGCCAGGACTTTCAACAAAGCTGGATACTGCGCGGCGGCATCATAGGGCAATGGGTGCAGTTGCGCATGGGCGCGGGCAATGGTCTCGGCAATGGCCCGCGACATCACCGGCTCCAGGCCGAGGCTGCGCAAGGTCGCCGCGGATTCCTTCATTTCGGAGACCCGGCGGGCGCCATGCTCGTGGGTGCGCTTCAGGTAGTGCGAGGTGAGCTTTCGCCAATCGAGCCCGGCGAAGGTGTCGTTGACCGAATCCAGGATGCGCTCGGTCACGCCAGCCGTCTCCGCCGCGCGCATGCTTTCGATGATCAGCGCCTCGACCCCTTTGATCAAGACACTGCGGATCATCTTGACGGCACAGGCCTGGCCGACCCGCGTGCCGATCGCCTCGCAGCGCATGCCGACGGAATTGAGCCGGGCGGCGATCTTCTCCGCCTGCACACCGGCCAGCAGGATCGGGACCTTGTGGCGGCGCGGCGACACCGCATCCATCACCGCGCCCTCGACGCAGACGCCGCGACCTTGGGCGATCGCGGCCGCGACACGCTCCTTGGCGTCGGGCGAAATCGAGTTCAGATCGACGAGGGTCTGGCCGGTGGCAAGATGCGGCGCGGCGGCCTCGGCGACCGCCACGGCGGCGGAACCCTGGACCAGCGATAGCACGATCTCCGCATCGGCCACCGCCTCACGCACGGAGCCGGTCAATTGGACCCAGAGTTCGGCTGCCTTC